>JAZURK010000260.1:0-3762 GCA_045606165.1 Christensenellaceae bacterium | reverse complement strand
GATTATAATACAAGAAGTTGAAAACTTGCTAGCAAGGGTTTGAAACTTTTGAGTATTTCAAACTTGAAGTGTAAAAACTGAAGTTTTTACGGCAAAACGCTAGTTTTGCAAAGATTTTGCTATAGCAAAAGATTTAACTTCATATAGATTATATGCTTTTTATATCAAAAAGTCAAGGCACGAAAGAATAATAATTTAACAAAAAAGGATTGAGAAAAATTTTTCTCAATCCTTTTTTATAATGTATGCAAGGAGTTACTGTTTAACAGTTTCTTCACGGGATAAGCCAAAATAGAAAACCGCAAGCGTACCTGGTCCGCTATGCGTGCCGATAACGGGGTCGATATAGTTAAATACGAAACCTTTAACGTTAATTCTATCTTTAATTAATTTAGAAAGTAAAATTGCCTCGTCTAAAGAGTCGCCGTGCGAAATAAAAATCTCTTGTTCTTCGGGGTTTTCAATGGTTTTACATACTTTATCGGCAATAGCAAAAATCGAACGCTTTCTGCCGATAACTTTTTGATACGCTAAAAGTTTTCCGTTTTCGCTAACGTACATAAGCGGTTTAATGTCAACTAAATTTCCAACGATTGCCGTTGCTTTGCTAACCCTACCACCGCGCGCCAAGTACGAAAGGGTGCTAACGGTAAACAAACTGTTTAAACTGTCAAGTTTAGATTTAGCATAAGCGTAAACTTCTTCAATAGTTTTACCTTCTTCTTTTTGCTTGCACGCTTGATAAACAAGCAAGCCTTGACCTAACGATGCTAGTTTAGTATCAAGTGTTAAAATCTTTCTATCGGGGTATAGTGATTGCAAGTTTTCGCTAGCCTTTTCCGCGCAAGAATAAGTTGCGGATAATCCCGAAGAAAAGCCAAGGTATAAGACGTCTTCACCGTTATCTAAAAACACTTTAAATTCTTCCTCAAAAGTTTCAACGTTAACGCACGAGGTTGATAAATTTTGCTTTTCGCGAAGAAGATTATAAAAATTTTTTAAATATTCTTCGTTTTCATCGCCTGTTGGGTTAAAAATTTCGCCGTCGCATATATACGAAAGTGGTATAACTCTTAAATTATATTTTTTTACAATATCAATAGGTAATCCGGCCGTAGTGACGGTAATAATTTTGAAGTTCATAAAAATCTCCTTTAAAAGTTTTCTACCATTATTATATCCTAGTTGTTTAAATTTGTTCTCTATTATGATTTTTTAAAACTCCCCTGTTTTTCACGGTGCAGTAGAATTAAAAAAGCCAACTCTACTAGCGGTAGAGTTGGCTTTTTATTGTGGCTTTATTATAACTAATTTTCGTTAAATAAGCCTAATTATTATAAATCATCTGCGTCTTGAACGGGCTTTTCGTCAATATCTACGGAATTTCCCGTATAACTGCCGTTCGGGTCGAAAGATGATTTAAAAGTGGCTTTATCTTTATTATAGATATTGCCGTTCTTCTTAAAGCGCCTCATTATTTACAATCTTTTGCAGTTTGAGTTGCTTTCTTTGAAGATTTGGAGTTTGAATTGTTTTTAACTTTCTTCATAATTACCTCCCGAAATAGTATGTGTCCTAAATTTTCGTTTATACAAGCAAAATAAAAAAATTTTTATAGGAATATTTAATGCGGTTGCCGTCATAAAATTTACTATCGACGAGTTAGGAGTTTAGTTATGAGTGATTTAGATTATTTAGAAATGTTAGAAGTACCCGTAAATTCTTGCGAAGTGGTTATAAAACCGCAAAAGCGCAAAAAACGCAACGTCATTGACGAAGTTATTGATAAAGTAAACAAGCAAGTAAAACCGCAAAAGGCAAAACGCGTAAAGCCTGAAAAGGTAAAACCCGTAACCGATAGCGAACAATCGGTAACGGTTAAATCAAGTAAGTTTGATATCGTATCCGTTCAGGTAGTTGCAATCTTCGCGTTAATCGTTGGTATTATTTTAACTAATATCTTCTGGGAAAACAGCGGTATGAATAACCTTCTTAAAACGGTGTTTGGCGAGGCTGAAATTAAAAACACTGCGGTTTATTCAAGTTTTAGTCCACTTGCTCCGTCAAAAACTAGCGAGATTACTTTAACTGGCGGCGTTATGACCTTTAGTGAAGGTAGTGTTTACTCTCCTTGCGACGGCGTTGTTGATAGCGTTGTTAAAAACGAAGATACTTATACCGTAACCGTTCGCCATAGCGATTCGTTTACTACCGTTATTAGCGGTCTTGAATTTTGTTACGCTATTGAAGGGGAAAGCGTTTATGGAACTTTACCTATAGGTTATTCTTCAAGCGAAATTAAAGTAAGTTTGTTTGATAACGATGCCGTTTTAACTTGTTACACTTTATCGGGTGACGAAATTTTATGGGTAAACTAAAACTAACTATACACCCTTTATTTTTTGTTTTTGGATTATACTTTGCTTTTTTAGGCAAAGTATTTTCTTTTTTAACCTTTACTATTACCGCGATAATCCACGAACTTGGGCACGCGTACACTTCGGCAAGGCTTGGATATAGTTTAAATAGAATAGTCTTAATGCCTTACGGGGCGTTAATTTCGGGGGATATTGAAAACGTTAGTTATAAAGATGAACTGTTAGTCGCAATTAGCGGGCCGTTAATAAACGGTGTGATAGGCGTGTTTTTCGTTGCGCTCTGGTGGTTTTTCCCCGAAACGTACCCGTATACGGATACCGCAGTTTTTGCGTGTTTTTCGCTAGCCGTTATAAATCTTTTCCCCGCATATCCACTTGACGGGGGAAGAATACTTTTGGCTACTCTTTCGCTAATAATGGATAGAAAAACCGCCTTAAAAATAACTAAATTGATAGGCGTGTTAATTTCGCTTTTACTTTTCGGGCTGTTTATCTATTCGATTTTTACAAGCGTAAACGTAACGATATTATTTTTTGCTATTTTTATTTTTATAGGCGCGGTGGACAAAAACGATAAGAACGTTTACGTTAGAACGTACGCTAGGCTAAAACCGCACGTCTACACAACTCCACGAAAGGTGAAAAGATATATTTTAAGCGGAACTAATAAAATAAAAAAACTCTTTTCGCTAATGGACGGCATCGATTACTACGTTTTTACCGTGATTGACGAAAAGGGCATTAAGCATAACCTAGAAGGCGAAGAATTGTTTGATATACTTTCTTCGAGTAATATTTACGAATCTTTAAATGAAAAAATAAAAAAGGATTGACAAGCGTTTGTCAATCCTTTTTGTTTAAATATTAAGTGTAGCGGATTTAAGGGTGTATTCTAAATATCCAATATTATCGTTTAACGGCGTGTACGCTTTAATAAGCCTAAACCTATCGGTGTTGTGGTCCATAGCGTAATAAAGTTCGATTGTCGTGCCGGAAAACGTATCGTTTATAGAAAGTAAAACCTTAACGACTTTTAACGAGTTTTCAGCGTAAGTAACCTTTTCGCCGTTAAAAACGTTGTCGTAAGTAAAAGTAAACGTTTTAACGTCAAGGCTACTGTTAGGTGTTGTGGTAGTGAAAGTCATTTCGTGCATTTTTTGAGTAATAACGTCGATAGTGTTAAACGAAAGAGAATACGATTCTTTATTGTTAAAGTTTATCGTTCTTGGAATAAGCAATAAAATTTCGTTGTCAAGGTAAACGTTTTCGTTATAATCTCTATAAGTTGTCGTAGTGGTTGATGGGGTTGTTGGGTTTCCGTTAAGGTCGAAAAGAATATGTTTGTCTGTAACATATACCTTTGCAACATCATCTTCTTCAACTT
>JAZURK010000259.1:0-3261 GCA_045606165.1 Christensenellaceae bacterium | reverse complement strand
GCAAAACACCTTCAATGTCGGCACAGTCATATTATGTGCAAAAAAACCGTTTCTCATAAACAGATCATCTAAGTAAAAGTGATCTGAGTGCGCATGCGTGATCAGTAAGTATTCGATCTTATCCCCCTTAACACCGTTTTGCAAAAAATGTGAATACGTATCTGCGGGAAAATCAAGGAGAAGATTATCGTTAATAAGTGTTTGAGAACGGGTTCGAATATTCTTACCGCCGAGCCTTCTTGCCTCATTGCAGTATTCACAATTACAAAACACCGCAGGAAAACCTTCAGCCGCCGCCGTGCCTAAAAACTTAATTCTCATAATATCTCCTTATTTTATATAATCAACAAGTGATTTACCGCTAGTTAAAGTTTCCATAATCATATAAAATCTTGGAATATGGAAAGGCCCTTTAAAAATATTGCCCTTTAACGTTGTTGACGGTGTGTTATTATAATGCAAATAACCGAACCACTCGCCGTCGGTTTTATCTATAAAATTTTTCTTTACGTATTTTAATAATTTATTATAATAGTTAAGATATTTTTTATCGTTAAAAAGTTGGTAGGCTAAATAACAAGCAATCATACTTTCGCATTGTGGCCACCAAAGTTTCATATCGGCTTCAAGTTGCATTGCAGGTTTTCCTAAAGCATCGGTAAATGCAATAATGCCACCATATTTTTTATCAAAACCAAGCGGAATAGTAATATCAATTATCTTTTTACCATACTCTAGCGCGGTTTTATCGTTAGTAAGCAAGCCTTCAAGCATAATAAACCAAGCCGTTTCCATTGAGTGGCCAGGGTTTACTACCCTACCGCTTGGGCTATTAATAAACTTACCGTCTATCGAAACACTTTCAAGTAAGCCCTTCTCCGTTAAAAATCCGCCGTTTAAGATTTCGTTTAAACAGTCTTTACAAATATTATTATACCTATCAAAGTTATCAAGGTCAATAGCGCGCATTACTTGGGCGGTTGAAAGCATTATCATAACGGGCGAAAGCGCTTTAGTTTGTGTAGTTTCGGGATTTGTTTTAGGCGCGCAGTAGATTTTACCGATATAACAATCGTAGGCTATATCAAAGTACTTTCTTGCGTTTATAAGCGCCGTTTTATCACCACTTGCGCGATAATACTCGGCACAACCTATAGCGAAAAACGTTTCGGAAAAATAATATCTACGTTTTTGAATACCCTTTCCTTCACGCGTAACGGTAAAATATAATCTACCGTCTGTGTCCTCACATTTAGGCATAAAATCGTAAATGCACTTACACGCTTTTAAGTGTTCGGGGTTTTTATCAATAAGGTTATACGCTTTAGAAAAAACCCAAAGCGCCCTACCTTGAAACCATACGCTTTTATCTTCGCCGTAAATATTACCATTTTTGTCAAGACAAGTAAAAATACCGCCTTTTTCATAGTCAACAGCACCGTTATTAAGCCAAAACGGTAAAATATCAGTTAAAAGTTGTTTCTTAAAATCCATAATAATCTCCTATACGAATTTAACGTAGTCGCGAAGTGCCACTTGACTTAAAAGAGTTTTAATATCACTGTTTGAATCCCAAAGCATTTCACTATAAAGCGCAACGGGATAATAAACGTTAGCGTCAAAAACTCCGTCTTCAACCAAAGCGTAAACGTTGGCGTTTCCCCTTTTAATTTCGTTTATAACTTTAACTATTTCGTAAACCTTATCAGAGTTTGTAAGCCAATACGCTTGAATATATTTTAAAAAAGGAATTTTTTTATTAAACCTATCCGTTATATAATTTTTATCGCTTTCGCCAATTACTTGCGAACCCGTTTGATGAACGAAAGTTGGCCAATTAAGGTAAGTTAAACCTTTAGTTACTACACCAAACTTATCATTTTCACCGCGTAAAACGGCAATCTTTTCAGTTAAGCCTTTAGTTTCTTCAAAGTTGGAAACGTCTTGCGGGAAATAAGTGTAAGGCATACTTCCGCAGTCTTCCCAAATAATTTCAATGCGACTGTCTACGTTTTTAATAAACTCAAGCCTATCTTTAACGGAAGTTGCATGTAACCCGAACTGCAATCTTAAGTTTGGATATTTACTATAAAATAAACTTGCCGTTTCATTAACGAATTTAGTTGCGGCGTCGGCTATCAACACGCCGTTAATGTTATCTTCTTTAAGTTCGGTAAAGGTTTGAAAGTAAATTCCGTCACCGTTTAAGTTAGCGTATTCTTTTTCAAACTTTTCAAATATTTCTTGCGAAGATTTTTTAGTGTTTATAATATCAAACACTTTGCAATCGGTATCCCACATCCACGAAAATCCCCAAATTACCTTGATGTTTCTAGCATGGGCGTACTCTACTATTTCTTTAGCGTTAAGTGGCACGTAATCGTTCCAGATAATAACGCTATTGAATTTTAATTGCATCATATTATCTAAATAGCCTTTATAGTCGTAGATAACGTGTCCCCAAGTCCAAAGTCCGCGTTCTTTGATTGACGGCGAAGAAGTATACTCGAATTCCGCCATTGTAGGTCTTGCCGTTAAAAAGTTTTCGGCGTTTTCATCAGGTCCGTAATAGTTGTATTTTACCATATATTGATTATAAAAATCAATAACGCCGTATAACGCGCCCGCATCGTCAAAACCTTCAATTATAACGGAAGTTAAATCTACCTTGATATAATAACTTTCGGTTTTAGTAAGGCTTGAATTAGAATTTTTTAAAATATATAAGTTGTTTTGTTTAGTGCCTAAATAGATATTAATACAGTTTTCTTTAGCCACTGTATTTTCACTATATTTTTCGCAAGACGGATATACACCCGTGTTATCGTGCAACGTTTTGCTTAATTTTTCGATAGCCCTTTTTTGAAGTTCTGTTGAATTTTCACCGTAAACGATTTTAAAAGTTCGCATAATTCCTCTTTTTGTTGACTTTTATTTTATTTGATAATATAATTATAATATACAATTTAGATAATTTCTATCAAAATATTGTCTAAAAATATAACTGTATTGACATAAAAAGAAAAAATGTTTAAAGACGATTTTAAATTTAGATACAAAGGTATACCTTTTGCCGTATATAAAGCGGAGTCGTATTATAACGAAACCGTTGTTTTATCACACGAACATGCCGAAATTGAAGTTATAACGATAGTTAGTGGCGAAGCGGATTTTTATATAGGCGGTAACGTGCATAAAGGCGTTAAAGGTGACGTTATAATAATTCCGCCTTACAACCTTCATAGAATAGTTATACCAAGC
>JAZURK010000258.1:0-2749 GCA_045606165.1 Christensenellaceae bacterium | reverse complement strand
GAAAGACCTAATGCATTTGCCATATCGGTTATTGAAATATCTTCATTTACTTGGCACAAATAAAGACCGTAAAGGTATACCTTTACAGCTTCACTAGTAGCGTCTGGCATATAATTTGTAAAAAAAAGATTGTCGATTACGGTTTTGCCCGTAGCCATCGTGTCTTTTGTGTATGAGCAAAATGACATTTAGCACCTCAAATTAAAAGTTAAGTCTTTATATATTAAATTATTATTAAAAATAAATCAAGCGTTTTTGTAAATTAATTTTAAAACCACAAAATATTGTGTTTTAATTTAATTAACTTTCTATTTTAATAAAAATTTTATTTTCTTTAGTAAAAACTAGTGCAAAATATTTAATTATAGTATATAATAATAAATACTACTATATTTTAAGGAGACTTCCTTGTGGCAGATACGATACTTACACCCGTTTCGCTTTGGCAAGATTTTGACGACGGGTTACCGCTTAAAGAAGTAAAATTAAATAGTTATTCGATACAATCGGCAAATATTACTAACGTGTATTTTTCGGGTAGGCAAACTAAAAAGGGTAGAGTCCGCATTTTTGGTACTTACGCAGTTCCTACCGTTGAGTCTAAAGGTTCAATTTTAATTATTCCCGATGCGTGCGACACCGTTGACGGCGAGATGGTTATTTATTTAGTTAATCTTGGCTATAACGTTCTTTGTATTGATTACCGTGGCGAATATTTAGATACTCCTGATTTTACAAAGTATCCAGACGACGTTGATTACGCTAATTACCTTAAACGCGGTAATACTTTTGATTACGTAGAAAAAACTGCTAAAGAAACTTGTTGGTATGAGTGGACTTCCGTTGCAAGATACGGCGTTTCTTACTTAAAAGAAAAACATCCAAATAGTAAGATTGCTATTATGGGTAATAAGTACGGGGCTAATATTTGTTGGCAACTTGCCGCAACCGATAAGCGCGTTGACGCGTCTATTTTCTTGTTTGGTGCAGGCTGGCAAGCGTATAACAAAATTTTTAAGCAGTCCGATGATGAAATTGAGTATAACGAAGAACGTTGTAGATTTTTAGCAGGTATTGACGCGCAAGCATACGCGCAATACGTTGAATGTCCCGTTTTGTATTTATCTACCACTAATAATGATGTTTTCGATGCGGAGCGCGCGGTAGATACTCTTTCTAGGGTAAAAAATCCTAGTAGTTGTTATTTTAACTTTATTACTACTTCAACAAACGTTTTAGACTCGCATTGTTTAAAGGACGTTGAGTTGTTTTTAAGTAAATATATTTTATCGAAAAAGGAGTTTATACCAAAAACTCCGCTTATTGATATTGACGTTGACGATGAAGACGTTGTTTATACGTTAAAAATCGACCATATTAAAGAAACTGAAAGCATTTATTTAATGGCAAGCAGTAACGACGTAAATCCTACTACTAGGGTTTGGTATAACGTTTTTGATAGGGTTGAAGAAAAAGGTGGTAAGTTAGTTTATAAAAAACACATTTACGGCGAAAGTAAGTTTGAAATGGCGTTTGTTGCCGTTAAATACAATAATGGATTTACAATCAGTTCTAATATAGCGTATAAATGGACTGAAACTACTTCAACCTCTAACGTTCCCGGCGTAATATTTAGTTCAACAAAACTTCCTACGAGTTTTATCATTGAAGATATTAAAGTTCATTTACTTGGTAACGTTTTTGCTGTTGACTCGTATTACTCTAATTCGTTAGGTCCAAACGATATTAAAGGCGTAGAATCTAACGCTACTTTAACGTCGTATTTGATTAAAAATTTAGCAAGCAATATCACTGAAGAGTCTTTTGTTAAGTTTGACATTTACACACCTATTGATAATAAGATTTCGGTAATTTTAAAGAAACAGTCAGGGGTGGAATTTAATTGCGTTTTATCGTTAAAAGGCGGTGAATTTTGGCAAAATTACACTTTAAACTTCGTTGATTTTAAAGATATAAACGGTATTCCGCTTAAAAAGTTTAGCGATATAGAAAGTGTTTCTATTAAATCGCAAGCAACGTTTATGATAAATAACTTTATTTTAATTTAATTATGCAGTACGAATTAAATACAAAAATTACAACTAAAAAGCCACACCCGTGCGGTGGGAATTTATGGACGATTGTCAGGGTTGGCGCTGATATAAAAATTAAATGTGAAACTTGTGGTAGGATAGTAATGCTATCGCCATTTGACTTGCAAAAACGCATAAAAACGATAATAAAGGATTAAAATGGATAAATTTTTACTTGTAAAAAGTCAAATTGAATATAAAAAACAAAATTTATACGATAGAATTTTTACGGTATCTATTATTTTAGTGTTGGCGTTTTTATTTTTTGTTTCGCAATTTTGGATTTCTATTTCGGTAGTTCAAATGAATTCAATGCAAAACACCCTTCAACCTAACGATAAACTTATAACCGATAGGCTAGCTAGTCCAAAACGTGGCGACGTTATCGTTTTTAATTACGATGAAAATACTTCTTATATAAAGCGCGTTATCGCGGTTGAAAACCAAACGGTTTATAACGATAAAAATGGTGACGTGTTTATTGAGTTCGTTGATAAAAACGGTCAAATCAAGACTGAAAAATTAATTGAAAACTACGTTAAAGATTCATCGCCCACTTATAAAAACCTAAATACTGATTTTTATACTGATGAGGAAAACTGTTTATTTAGGGTACAAGTTAAAAAAGGCGAACTTTTCGTTATGGGCGATAATAG
>JAZURK010000257.1:0-2658 GCA_045606165.1 Christensenellaceae bacterium | reverse complement strand
ATTTTAAACAGCACCCAGCCCCAAGCGAACTTAAAAACGCGGGAATTGATACCGATTATTCACTTACCGAGCAACCTGTTTATACGATTGACGTTGACGGTATTCGCTACGGATTTAGAACGTGTTACGACTTTTATTTTTACGAAGACGCCGTTAAAATGGCGCGCGAAAAGTTAGACGTAATTATAGGTTGCTCTTATCAGCGCACGGATACCCACCAAGCCCTTGAAATTATGTGCCAAGCCTTATCGTACAACACTAACGCGTGGCTTGTAAGGTCGTCAATTTCGCTCGGCGCGGATAGTAAAGTTTGCGGGTCTAGTATGGTGGTTTCGCCAGACGGAACTATAATTGCCAATATGAAAAACGACGTTGGTATCAAGGTTGTAGAATTCGACCCTAAACAAAAATATTTAAAAGCCTCTGGCTTTAACGGCGGTTTACGCCCTCATTACGAATACGTAGACGAAGGACGGAGAGATTAATATTATGAAAAAACTTATATGTTTTGATTTAGACGGAACTTTAACTCAACATAGAAGTCCGCTTGAAAAAGCAAGCAAGGACTTACTTGACGCGCTTTCTAAAAAATATAAAGTGATAATGGTAGGCGCGGGCGGTTGCGAAAGAATTTATAAACAAATGGATAATTACCCTATTGATATCATAGGCAACTACGGTATGCAAGAAAGTAAAATAATTGACGGCAAGTTTACAATCGTTAAGCAAATTACCACTACGCCCGATAAAGAATACTTTTTAAAACAAGCGGAATATATCCGTAAAAAATACGGCTATACTGAATACAAGGGCGAAACGATTGAGTTTCACTCAACGGGTATGGTAACTTTTCCGTTTTTAGGCACTAAAGCGGATATCAACGATAAAGTTGCCTTCGACCCAGACCGCGCTAAACGTAAAGTGGTTTACCCTGAAGTGTTAGAACTTTTCCCTGATTATACCGTGTTTATCGGCGGTTCTTCTTCGTTTGACTTTACCGCTAAACAATATAATAAATACGATGCGATTATGGCTTACGCTAAAGAAAACGGCTATAAAAAGGAAGAAATCTTATACGTTGGCGACGATTTTGGCGACGGCGGTGGGGATAGCCACGTTCGCCTTGGCGGTATGGATTACGTAGAAATTTTAGACTACAAAACTGTAGCGGATAAATTAAAGTATTTGTTATAAAATGAAAAAATTTGTATTAATACCCGATTCGTTTAAGGGAACTTTATCTTCAATAAAAATTTGCGAGATTATGGAAAAATCTATCCGTAATCACTTTCCTAGTGCCGAAATTGTAAAAATTCCAGTAGCCGACGGTGGCGAAGGCAGTGTGGATTGCTTTTTAACCGCGCTTGGCGGAGAAAAAGTTTACGTTACGGTAAGTAATCCGTATATGCAAAAAATAAACGCGTTTTACGGAATTTTACCCGATAAAAAAACTGCGGTAATAGAAATGTCCGCGTGTGCTGGGCTACCGCTTGTCGAAAACAATAAAAATCCACTTAAAACCACGACTTTTGGCGTTGGCGAAATTGTATTAGACGCGATTTCTAAAGGCGTAACTAAAATAATTTTAGGGCTTGGCGGGTCTTCAACCAACGATTTCGGCTGTGGTATGGCTTACGCTTTGGGTGTTAGATTTTTTGATAAAAACGGCGTTTCTTTTATGCCCGTTGGCGAAAGTTTAATAAACGTAAAAAAAATAGATATATCAAATTTAGATAATTGCCTTAAAAACGTTGAAATCGTTACAATGTGCGATATTGATAATCCGCCTTACGGTGAAACGGGCGCGAGTTGCGTGTTCGCGCCACAAAAGGGCGCAACAAAAAAAGATATTGAACTATTAGACGCGGGCGTTAAAAATATGTGTGACGTTTACTATAAAGATTACGGCGTAGATTTGTCAAACCTTAAAGGTGGCGGAGCGGCGGGCGCTATGGGCGCGGGAATGGTCGCGTTTTTCGGAAGTAAACTTCAAATGGGGATAAACGCGGTGCTTGACGCCGTTGAATTTACTAAAAAAATTCAAGGGGCAGACTATATCTTTACAGGCGAAGGCAAAATTGATAGCCAAAGTTTACGCGGAAAAGTTGTTATAGGCGTTTCGCGCGTTGCCAAACAGCACGGTGTACCCGTTATTGCTATTGTTGGCGGTGCGGAAGGCGATATGCAAAGCGCTTATAACGAAGGAGTTTCTGCTATATTTACGATAAATAAACTTCCTAAAGATTTTTCCGTTTCTAGATACGATAGCGAAGAAAATTTACAGTTCACTATGGATAATGTTGTAAGAACTTTTAAAATTAAAAGGAGTATATATGAAAAAACTTAATTGCATAGCCCCTGTATTATTAGTAGTTGCGTCTTTTATTTTTATGTTTGTCGTTCATGGCATGGATAGCCTTTGGGGAATAAAAAATATAGTAACGGTATCTTCGACTATTTTTATTGCATGTTTGGGCGTATTGTTTTTTGCTTGGGCTTGGAATGCTTTCAAAAACTATGATAATTTCTTGAAAAAAAGTGTAAAAGTTATATTTATGATAGTGGCGTTCGCTCTATCGGGATTTGCTTTGTTTTTTACTTTTATAGATATGCTTTCCATTGAAAACTTAACGGATAATCTTTTTGTTTTTGCTTAAT
>JAZURK010000256.1:0-3895 GCA_045606165.1 Christensenellaceae bacterium | reverse complement strand
CAGTAATATAAAGTTCTGCCTTGATAGGTTTTTTATTTATATTAAAATTCTTTTTATACAATACAACGTCGTCGCGATTTTTAACCTCTGGGCTTTCTATCCAACGACCATGTAAAAATATTTCCTTATTAACCATTTTTGCCTAGTTCTATATTATTCTAATACGACGAGTACACCCTCGCCTTCTTTTAAATCAACAGCTAACTCTCGTCCCGTCTTAAACGTTTTTTCTTTTCCTTGATACACGTTGTATCCATAATTGTCTGCAAAGTTTAACTTTACTTCTGCTTTATTTTCGTACGAGTTATTAGTAACGTATAAAGCAGTACCTCCCTTATAATCAAAGCAGCCTATTAAACTTGCGTCGCCGTCTACAGATAACAATTCTTTAAATCTTCCACTCTCTATCAGTTCGTCACCGATAAATTCTTTTTCTATTACGTCGCCGTGCGCTATTACACCTTCATGACAAGCGTTAATTAAAACCTCGTCAACTACTTGTAAATGCTCCTTAAACTCTTCTGCGTACGTGCCCCACACATTTAGTTCTCCAGTATAACTATTGAACAATCCATAATAGTCGTCAATGCCTTCGCTCCATCTTGAATTGTAGCCTAGCGTATGTCCAACCAGCAAGAAATAATTAAAGCCTTTTACTCCGTACGCAAGGTCGATAGACATTTGCCATCTAAACTCTTCTTGGTTGGGCGTTATTTTTAGCATATCCAAATTTTTATTCGCTTGAACTGCACCGCATTGTTTACAAGACCAGTAAGGTATTTCATACTCGTTTGCAATTTTTCTTACTATTGACAAGTTCTTTATATATTTGCCTTCCCAATAATACTTTTCGCCTAAATCCGAAATCAACCAAGGATAAAAATCATAGCACAAATATTTAGCGTCAAGTTCTTCAACATAAGTACGAAGATACTCTTCGTATGCTACACTCTCGTTAGAACTGCCACTTAATTGCTCCCCGCTAGCCCAGCAAGGATACGCGTTATAAAAACATAATTTATCAGAATATTTAGATTGTTTTAGCAATTCCACAGATCGGCTTAAACTATTTATTTGCGCTACCCCTGGCTCGTCCCTTAAATAAAACCCTACCAACGATTTAAACTCGGAAAACTGGTCTAAAACATTTTCAATCTTATCGACTGTTAAATTAGCGGCTGACACTTCGCCTTTTAATGTTTCAGAATTTATAAACGCCGCCATATTATACTCGTCACAAAGCGATAAGAAATTCTTGGTTTCTTCGATATTTTTATCTGTTCCAAATATCGAAGTGAATAGGTTTATACCAATCTTATCGTAAAGTTCAAAATACCGAGCGCTTACCATTGAGGGTAGCGTTTTACCATGGTATTCTCTTTCTAGATACGGGCCGCCGTAACAAGCAACCGGCATAACAAGTTCTCCTACCGACTCGTCAAACGTCAACGCGTATACTTTCTTGGGCGTTCCTTTTCTTGTTATCACATATTCTTGCTCCGGTTCTTTTTTGCAAGAAAATGCGGAAAAAACCATAGAAAATATAAGTAATAACGATATTATTTTTATAAAAATCTTATTCACGTTTCCTCCGCATTAACCTGCTTTTTATAATAAAAATTCCTTAAAGTTTATTATTTAATCTTTTTCTTTTTTATCAATATTGTTGCAACTACCGCACCTGCTGCAACTGCACAGCCACCAGCACTTATTGCAATTATTGCGCCGACTGGCAATCCTTCTTTTTCGGGCGCATCTACCTTTCCGTAAAGCGTCATATCCGAAATTACGGGCTTTGCAAAATCAAACTCCTCCAAGCAATTCACGTCAACGTACCACTTAACTTCTTTTCCGTTAACCGTAGTTTCTGGTGGAAGTATTTTATCGTTATAGTTTACAACCTTGTCTATCGAATCTATGCCAGTCTTTGCCTTGTCAAAATCGAAAGTAACCGTTAGTTTCTTTACGGAATATACCGCGTAAAGGGTCATATCTTCAGTTACTTTATTTGTCTTAAAGTCATACGGAATAGTGCGCTCTTCATCAATAAACCACTCTGCCTCATAGCCAACGAGTTTACTCTTGGGTTTAAGCAAACGCTTTCCACTAGTGATTATTTCAGTTGTGTTTTCTAATCCAGTATTTTCTTTATCGTGGTCAAAAGTAACAACGCAGTTATAGTCGTAAGTTATGCTATCTAAATATAGGTACGCATCTTCGTGATACGGCAATCTATATCCAAGTGCAAAAGCAATGGTCGTTATGTTTCCGTTCTCGTCTGCTAAACCATTTAAGAACTCTCCACCTATTTCTAAAACCGACCAATCGTCTTGAGTCATAGGAATTTCAGAAGAGGTTAAAAATGCTTGGAAATTATCTTTCGCTCCAGCACATACCATAGTTACGTTTTTAGAAAGGTGCGCGAAATAATTTATTTTAATTGATGCTATGTCAGCAACGTTTACAGGCGAAGCAAATTCTAAAGCAAAATAAAGCCAAGTTACGCCAACCTCTTTTAGTCCAGTTATTTTGAGCGCGTCTTTAACGTCAACCACTCCATCTCCGTCCATATCAACGTCGGTGACGTAACTAAAATGCGATTGCCCAAGTTTAGAGTTTGGACTTTCTTTTTCTACTTTTTCAAAGAAGTCGTTGAAAGGTCTATCGTTTAGCGTTTTATATCTACTATCCGCACCGTTAAATTCAGCAATAACTCCTTTTTGAGGGTTTACAGCGGTATAGCGTCCGTAGATGGTAACGTGCTCATTAATGGGTTTAGTAAAATCAAACAAAGTGGTTTTTTCTAAATCTGAAAACCATTCTACCGCGTATCCGTACACTTGCGATGCAGGTCTTGTGATTTTATCTCCACGAACGACGGTAACTGACGTGTTTTCTTCGCCAGTAACAGTAAACTCATTATCGAAAGTTATAGTTGCGCCTGCTGTATAGGTCAAACTATCGAGTAAGAAAAACGCGTCTTGATTATAATTCATATCATAATCAGGATCGTCTATTCTATCGTGGTAAGCAAACATCAAAATCAAAGATGAAACATATCCGTCTTTATCACCAAAACACTCTAGCTTGTCTGTTCTTAACGTTTGCTCGTACCACTCACCGCTAACTACTCTAGTGTAATCGGCAACGCCGTTTTCATTTACTCCGTAATTTAAGTCGGTAGTATAATCATCACCAGGTCCAAACACTAATAGCGAGACTTCGTTTGTAAAGTTTGCGTAATATCTTATGGTCACCGCGGCAACGTCTTCCCTCTTTACTTTGTTTTCAAATTTAATACCAACAAAAGCGTACTGTTCCTTAAAGCCAGTAATTTGCATTGCATTTTCCGCATCAACAACGCTGTCGCCATTCACGTCAACGTCTTCAACGTAACTTACTTGCTTTGACAACATTTCATATTGATGGTTAGGCGGAGCGGGGCGTAAATTCGCATAAAAAGAATCGTGCTTTGTAAAATCGGCAATCATTCCTTCTTCATAATCTATAACTACTTTTTCTTCGTACGTTATATTATCAAAAAGAAAATACGCATTGCTATCTTCAAACTTTCCGTCGCCACCGTTTGCGCCAACCGCAAATGCAAGCGTAGAAATTTTACCTTCGCTATCCGCAAGTTTTGCAAGTTTGTCAGCGTTAATAGTTTCTGTTACCCATTCTTTTTTTGCTACCGATACCCAGTTTGGTGAATTGACAATACTTGTATAGCCATCATTTTCCCCAGCAACTAAAAGTATGGTGTTCTTATCAAAATTAGCGTAATATCTAATATCGATTTTTGCAAGAGTGTCAACTGCTACAGGCGTTGCAAATTTTACACCGAAAGTAATCCAAGCCGACGTATAACCGCTAAAATCTGCTTTTATAGCACTTT
>JAZURK010000255.1:0-2748 GCA_045606165.1 Christensenellaceae bacterium | reverse complement strand
TATCGTGTTTATTATACTTAATAAGTATAATACATTTTGCCCTAAAATGCAATAATATTTTAAGTAAATTTTAATATTTTTTTCAAATAAAAATTTTCGCTAACAAAAGAGTAATATTTAAAATATTACGAACACTAGTTTTATGGATATTAAGAATAAAACATTGCTTATTGTAACGGGAATAGTCACGGGCGCGTGCAACGGTTTTTTCGGTGGTGGCGGTGGAATGATAGTTGTTCCTATGCTTGTTATCTTGTTAAAACTAACGCCTAAAAAAGCGCACGCGACGGCTATACTTATAATATTGCCGATTACTATCATTAGCGCGGTAATTTCGGTGGTTAGCGGACACTACGATTTAGCGGTTGGAATTCCTACGGGTATAGGCGTAATTGCAGGTGGAATTTTGGGCGCTTTAGCTCTTAAAAAAATTGATAATAAAATGCTTGTAAAAGGCTTTGCTTTCGTGATGCTTGTTGCTGGGGTAAGACTTTTATTTTTTTAATAAAATTCGGTATTTTATCTTAAATTTTACATATATGGATTATAAATTTTTACTATACTTGCTCGCTGGGATTGCGGGTGGATTTTTAGGTGGAATGGGTATGGGTGGCGGTACCGTTTTAATACCGCTACTAACTATATTTTTCAACTGTAACGGACACTTATCTCAAGCGGTAAATTTAATATCGTTTATACCGATGGCTGTAGTTGCGCTAATCTTTCATTTGAAGAATAATTTAGTAGAAAAAAAGGGGATACTTTTTATTATTATTCCTGCAACTGTGTTTGCCGTTTTAGGTAGTATACTTTCCGCTAAACTTGACGGCGAATTGCTTTCTAAAATCTTTGGTGGATTTTTAATAGGATTATCGGTTATTCAATTCTTCTCTGACAAAATCACAAAAAAGTTTAACGGCTAAAGGGATTTAAATGAGTTTACAAGGTAAAAAAAGGTAAAATTTTAATAATTTTTTTTTAATTACCCTATTGAAATTGCTAAAAATATGTTGTATAATATACGAGTAATAGTGTTTCTTGTTTTTTAAACTAGAAAAATGGTTAAAACCAAAATGCAATATGAGGAGTGACTAACTTGGAGAAAATTGGAATTATTGACCTTGGTTCAAATACCGCTAGACTTGTTATTGTTGAAATGCTTGGTGACGGTCATTTCGTAGTAATTGACCAAATCAAAGAAAGCGTAAGACTCGGCAAGGATATGGAAAGGGATGGTTTTTTAAAACCTCAACGTATAGCCGAGACGATTAAGACCTTAAAAATGTTCAGGAAACTTTGCGACGCGTACGAAATCGAACGCATCATCGCCGTAGCAACGGCAGCAGTACGTCGCGCAAAAAATCAAAGGAGTTTCCTTGATGAAATCGTTGCTAATACGGGTATAAAACTCAAAGTTTTATCCGCTGAAGAAGAGGCAACGTACGTTTACCGTGGCGTTATTAATACGATGGACGTGCCTAAAGGTCTTATTTTAGAAATCGGTGGCGGTAGTACTAAAATTATTTATTATAATAGAAGAAATCTTTTAAACTACGAAACTTTACCGTTCGGCGCGGTAACTTTAACTGATTTGTTCGGTGGCGATGGTTTATCACCTGAAGAACAAGCGCAAAAGATAGAAGAATTTATCGTTGAACAGTTATCAAGGCTTGAATGGCTTAAAGATATCGACCCTGAAACTCAACTTATCGGTTGTGGCGGTTCGTTTAGGAATCTTTGCAAAATCGTTAAAATGAAAAAGAAATGCCCACTTCCGCTCATTCATAACTATAATATCGGAGTAGATGAGTTTGAAAGCGTTTATGAAATGTTAAAAGGGCTTGACCTTGATAAGAAAAAACGTATTAAAGGCGTTTCTACTGCTAGGGCAGACTTACTTCCATCGGCTTTTGCCGTTGCGCACGCGTTTACTAAATATCTTCACTTTGAAAATATCGTAATCTCGGCAAGTGGTTTAAGGGAAGGTATTATGTTTAACTATGCCGTTCCTACTACAGTAGAAAAACCTATTACCGACGTTTTAACTTACAGTTTACATACTTTAATCAAGTATCATAACTGCAACGTAAAACACTGCGAACAAGTTGCTAATTTATCAGTACAACTCTTTAAACAATTAAGGGTACTTCATAAATTCCCACGTCAATGCCTTAAAATTTTAAAGGTTGCGGCTTACCTTCACGACACGGGCGCTACGATTAAGTATTACGATTATCAAAAACATACTAGTTATATTATTCTAAACTCTAGTTTATACGGAATTTCGCAAAGGGATATCGTTCTTGCCGCACTTGTTGTGGCAAACTATAAAAACGATGATTTCTCTCTTGCTGACCTTGTTAAGTATAAAGAATTTATCGGCGAAGAAGACGTTGAAATTATTAGAAAACTCGGCGTAATCTTAAGAATTGCCGCAAGTTTAGATAGAAGTATGTCGTCTTGCGTATTAACTATTAATTGTGACGTTTTAGGTGACTCGGTTATTATGAAAACCGAACTTGACGGTGACGCATCATTAGAAATTAAAGACGCCCTTTCTTCTCAAGTGGATTTTAAGCGAGTCTTTAAGAAAAACCTCGAAATATTGTAAGGGCATATATACGGCGTTATACTTTGTTACTTCAAAAAAGGCAGTCTGCAATGACCACAAAGGTCTATTGCAACCTGCCTTTTTCTTGTGCCTTGTCTAACTTGTATCTATGCCCTTACAATGCGTACTTAAAATAG
>JAZURK010000254.1:0-3080 GCA_045606165.1 Christensenellaceae bacterium | reverse complement strand
AGCAACTGAAAACGACGTATTGAACGGTCTTGGAATGTTGTTTATGAGGCTTTTAACTCACAGAGCGCAAATCTTCGCCGACGTAAGAACTTATTGGTCGGGCGAGGCAACCGAAAGGGTAACGGGTTATAAACTCGAGGGTAAAGCAAAAGAATCTAACGGTATTATTCACCTTTTGAACTCGGGCGCGGCTTGTTTAGACGCTTGTGGCGAATGTAAAGACGAAAACGGCAACGCGATAATGAAGAAGTGGTGGGAAGTAACCGACGAAGACATCAAGAAGATGACCGACGCAACCGTATGGTGCGAGGCTGGTTTTGATAACTTCCGAGGCGGTGGTTTCTCTAGCCATTTCGACACTTACGCGGAAATGCCTGTTACTATGATTAGGCTTAACTTGGTTAAAGGTTTAGGACCAGTTTTACAAATTGCCGAAGGTTGGACTGTTAACCTTCCTAAAGACGTTAACGATAAGTTAATGAAAAGAACTAACCCTACTTGGCCTTGTACTTGGTTTGCACCACGTTGCGACGGCAAAGAAGGTAGTCCGTTTAAAACTGCTTACGAAGTAATGCAAAATTGGGGCGCTAACCACGGTGCGATTTCTTACGGACATATCGGCGCAGACCTTATAACAATGTGTTCAATGCTCCGTATTCCGGTATGTATGCACAACGTACCTGAAGACGATATTTACCGCCCTGCTTGCTGGAACGCTTTTGGTATGGATAAAGAAGGTCAAGATTATAGAGCCTGCAAAACTTACGGTCCTATGTATAAAAAATAAAATTTAGCGTTATAAAAGGCGTTGCCGTTTGGCAACGCCTTGTTTTAATCTTTTGTTTCTTCGCTAACTTGTACGAAAGCAATTTTAGGTCTTACTTGTTTAATTTCATCAACGAAACTATCAAACCAATCGGGGTTTGTTGCTATAACGAAATAACTTTCATCGTTAAAAATAAGTTCAAGTTTACTTTTTTGAGTTAAAAGCCTAATTTCAGTTACGTCTTTTAATTCAATTACGTTTTTTATAATACCAAACTTCAAAATAACCTTTTCATCTTTAATTTGATAGTATGAATTAAAAAATGCAAATACTACGATTACTATAAAACCAATAGCAAGAAGAAATATTATAGGAAAACTAATATATTCGTAAATAGTAAGTTCGTAACTACCGTTTATTTTAGCAAATAATCTAAAAACGTTGGCAACAATACAACCGATTGCAACTAAAACGCCAACAAGCATCAATATTAAAATTAAGTTAGTAAATTTGAATTTATATTTTTTCATAACCTTCTCCTAATAAAATATTAGCATATTTTATACTTTTTATCAAGCAACTTGACTAATTTTTAAAAATCTATTAAAATAATTGAGTTATGAGTATTTTAGAAATTAGAAATTTAACGCACCGCTACGATGAAAAATATTTATTCAACAACGCATCGCTTTCCATCAACAACGGCGAACATTTAGGAATTGTTGGTCTTAACGGCGCGGGTAAAACGACATTTATCAATATTATAGCAGGTAAACTTTCACAAGACGACGGCGAAATTTTAAAACAACAAGGCGCAAGATGGGGATATCTTGACCAGCACGCCGACATTGACCGTTCGCTTACCGTTATGCAATATTTACACTCTGCTTTCACTCACCTTTTTGAACTTAACGAAAAACTAGAAAAAATGTATCTTCAAATGGGCGAAGTAACAGACCCTGACGAACTTGATAAACTTATTAATAAATCATCGCGCTATCAAGAAATGCTTGACGAATCGGGATTTTACGATTTGGACGCTAAAATTAAAAAGGTTGCAAGTGGTTTAGGTGTTGGCGCTATCGGTTACGATACTATAATTTCAAGGCTTTCGGGTGGTGAAAGGGCTAAAGTTATGCTTTCTAAACTTCTACTTGAAGAAGTTGACGTAATGCTACTTGACGAACCCACCAACTTTTTAGATATAGAGCACATCGCTTGGCTTAAAAAATACCTTAACGACTATAAAAAAACCTTTATGGTAATCTCGCACGATATTGACTTTTTGGACGGTGTTTGCAAGTTTATTATCAATATAGAAAACGGCAGTATCAAGAAGTATTCGGGCAACTATACACAGTTTTCGGCACAGCGTGAAATGAACGCTAAACAGTACGAAGAAGATTATCTTCGCCAACAAGCCGAAATCAAGAAAATGACTGAATATATCGAGAAAAATAAAGCCCGCGCGGCAACGGCTGGCATGGCTAACTCTCGTAAAAAAATGCTTGATAGAATTGAAGTTATGCAAAAACCCGCTACCATATACGACGCGGTGTTTAACTTTCCGTATATCCCGCTTAACAGTAAGGATTTTTTAATTATTAAAGGGCTTGAAGTTGGATACGATAAAACGCTTATTCCACCGATTGATTTACACTTAAAAAGCAACGATAAACTTTGGATAAGGGGTACTAACGGCGTTGGTAAAACTACCTTTATTAAAACTATAACGCGTAAAATTTCGGCAAGGGGCGGTTCGTTTAACTTCCATATTGCGACAAAACCTGCCGTACTTAACCAAGAACTTATTTTTGACAACCCTAATCAGTCGGCTATGCAATACTTTAACGACGCTTTCCCACGCGCTAACGTTAAAGAACAACGAAACGAACTTGCAAAAGTAGGACTTAAAGGCGAACTTGCCACCAAACCTATTTCAAATATGAGCGGTGGCGAACAAGTTAGAACTAAACTTTCGGTGCTTTGCAACACTCCGTCAAACGTGCTTATTTTAGACGAACCTACTAACCACCTTGACGTAAGGGCGAAAAACGCTCTTAAAGAGGCGCTTATCAAATACGAAGGCGCAATAATCCTTGTAAGCCACGAACAAGACTTTGCTAAAGATATTTGTAATATTATATTTGATGCTAAATCAAAGTAAATAAGGCTATAACCCAATAATTAAAGCGTAGTGAAAATTCACTACGCTTTTTTATTTGTATTATTTATCTTTGTGTTTTTGAGCATAAACGGCAAATGAACGATAGTAAGTAACAATACCGCAATTATTGCAAGCGTTATTACATAC
>JAZURK010000253.1:0-3593 GCA_045606165.1 Christensenellaceae bacterium | reverse complement strand
TTTTTCAATCTAATTACGTTATCTCCGTGTATCGTAGCAATAACGTTTACACCGCAAGAAATGGCAAAATTAACCCCGTTTACGTCATCTTGAGTCATTAACTCGTCGGTAATAATATAGTTAGGATTAAGCGTTCTTATTGCCTGATTAAACCCATAACTTTTGTTAGAATAAGTTAAAACGTCGGTATTATCGCCAACGTCAAAGAAAAACCCTTGGTTTTTGCCGGCAATTTCATTGCGCTCGTCAATCAAAACAACGTTAAATTTATTAGATAAGTTTTTACAAAAATCTCTTATAAAGGTAGTTTTTCCATCTCCCGTTTTAGAAATCACCAAAACGCTACCGCCTTGATACACTTTTTCAAAAAAACCATTTGAAATACCGCTTATATCACTTGGAACTCTAATGCAAAGTGAAGAAAAATCACGAATTGACTGCACTTCATTACCATTAAACACAAACTCACCAGACAAACCTATTCTTTCGCCGTTATCGGTAGTTATAAAGCCTTGCTTAATTTGGTTATCATAGGAATAAATTGACCTTTTACAAGCGTTTAAAACAATTTCTTCGATATCGTTTTCGGTTGCCGTTACGTTTAAACTTATGGTTTTACCATTGTAAATTAACTTAACCTTTTTATTTAATCTAATTCTAATTTCGTATAAATTATTATCGTTATACTCTTTAAGTTTTAGTTTAAATTTGTCGGGCAAAAACTCTAACATCACTACATCTTATTAACAATACACCATTAATAGAACAAAAAAGTGGACAAAGGTTTATTGCGACAAAAAAAGACGTAAACCGCTAATAGGTTTACTCCTTTATTGATTTAATTATTTAATTTTAGAAATTATATTATCTACCGTTATATCGTTTATTTCAAGTTGTTCATTTACGCTAGCGTGTTGAACAAACTCATCTTTTATCGCAAAGATTGAAAGATTTACGTTTATTTGATTATCGTTATAAAATTCTAGTACCGAAGAACCAAAACCACCCCTTTTAACGTTATCTTCAAGGGTTATAATCTTTTTATCCTTAATAGATAAAAGCAAATCTTTATCAAGCGGTTTAATCGTTCTTGCATTAATAACAGTAACTTCACCTTCAAGTTTATCTTGAACTTCAAGCGCAAGTTTAAGCATACGCGGTCCTACAGCCAAAATTACGGCGTTTCCGCCGTCTTTAAGCGTTTCCCACTTAAGTTGTTTATCTATAACGCTTATGCCGTTAAAATCCTCGTATTCGCCGTTAGGATAACGTATTGCAACCGGAGTATTTAGCTCGATTGCGGTAAAAATACTTTGTTTTAATTCATTTTTATCTTTTGGCGAAAGAACGGTTAAATTAGGAATATGCGTTAAATACGATATATCAAATACACCTTGGTGTGTTTTACCGTCGTTTCCTACAACCCCAGCCCTGTCTATACAGAAAATCACCGGAAGATTTTGCAAGCATACGTCGTGAATAATTTGGTCGTACGAGCGTTGCAAGAAAGTTGAATAAATAAACACAATAGGTTTAAGCCCACCAATAGCCATACCGGCGGATAACGTTACGGCGTATTCTTCAGCAATGCCAACGTCAACGAAGTTACTAGGGTGATTATCAGCAAAGTCTTTTAAGCCAACACCGTCCTTCATACCTGCTGTTATTGCGGTTATTTTATCGTTAGTCTTATAAACTTCTTCTAAAATTTCACTAACATTATTTGAAAAATAGTGTTTAGAATCTTTAAGGTCTTTACCGATACCGTGGAATTTAGAGGCATCGTTTTCCGCTTGAGTTAAACCTTTACCCTTTTTAGTTTTTACGTGTAAAATAGTAGGATTTTTGCTTTCTTTTATATCGGTTAATATTTTTATAAGAGTTTTTAGGTCGTGTCCATCAAAAAGTCCAACGTATTTAAGCCCAATGCTATCCGTTACAGTATTTAAAGAAAGCGACCTTTTAACGAATTTTTTTATACCTTTTAAAAATTTACCTATAAACGATTTGCCTATCGTTCTACTTAAAAAGTTATTAAACCTATTATAATTCTTTTTTACGGTAATTTTTGAAATGAGTTTATAAAGCCCGTTATTATTTTTATTAATACTCATTCCATTATCGTTTAAAACTACTAAAAACTTTTTAGGTTTTACTTCGTTAGCGGTAATTGCTTCTAAATTTTGACCATTAAACACAGAGGCATCACCAACGAAATTAACAACGAAGTAATCTTTATTGAGTTTATCCCTTGAATACGCGTAGCCAAGCCCCGCCGAAATAGACGTGCCTGCATGACCTGAAGTGAAAGCGTCGTATTCACTTTCAAAATAGTCGGGAAAACCGCTTAAACCGCCTTTTTTACGAATTGTTGAGAACTTATCAAGCCTACCCGATAAAATCTTGTGGGCGTACGATTGATGCCCTACGTCGAAAATCAGTTTATCGGTTGAAAAATCAAAAACGTAGTAAAGGGCAACTATCAACTCTACCGAGCCTAAATTTGACGATAAATGCCCGCCGTTAGAGTTTACAGCGCTAATAATCTCATTTCTAATCTCGTCACAAAGCAAGTTTAACTGTTTAATATTAAGTTGTTTAATATCCCGTGGGGTTTTTAAAGTTTCAAGTAACATATTAAACTAAATATTTTTCTATAATTTCATTAATTTTATCAAGTTTAGCGTAAATATCTTTGCAAAGCGCTATTTGACATTTAGTTCTGTATAAATTTTGGTCTTCGTACGTAATTTTAAAGTAAATATCACCGTTAAGGTAGTCTTCTAAAAACCTTGATGCAAGTTCGATTGTTAAAACGAAACAACTTACGCCAAGAGTTTTTATTTCACTTTCGGTTAAAGTCGAGCCGATTGCCGATAAAAAGCCTTTTGCAAAGCGTTCAAACTTATCTAAATCAAATTTTACTTTAGATAGGTCTTTTTCATCTTCTTCGGTAGTGCAACAAATAGACCTAGCACCGTCGCCAAAATCGTACGCTGTAAGACCTGGCATAATCGTATCAAGGTCTATAACGGCTAAAGCCTTTAAAGTATTTTTATTAAATACTACGTTATTGCATTTTGTATCGTTATGAGTAACGCGAAGCGGTAACTCGCCCTTCTCGTATAAATTTTGTAAAATTGAAGATAATTCCTTATATTTTAAAATATAATCTATTTCTTCAGCGCAAAGATTTTTACGTTTATCTCCACTAAATTTAATTGCTTTTTCTAAATCCTCAATACGTTTAGGAGTATTGTGAAAATCAGCAATAGTAACAACTAGTTTATTAGCGTCAAAACCTTGCAGAGATTGTTGGAATTTACCAAACGCGTACCCTGCCTCTTCAATGACTTGTAAATTATCGGTAGTATTAAAAGTTATGCAATCTAAATATTGGCAACAGCGCCAAAAGTTATCAAGTTCATCAATAACGTAAGGCGTACCATCTTCCGTTTTATTAAAAAGTAAAACGCTTAACTCATTATCGCTTGAATTACTTGCTATATACTCTGTAACGTAGGCTATATTTTGCATGACGCCAACAGGATTTTTAAAAACGTTTTTATTTATGCGTTGAAGTAAATACTCGT
>JAZURK010000252.1:0-4719 GCA_045606165.1 Christensenellaceae bacterium | reverse complement strand
TGTAAATAAATTATCAAGTCATAACGAAAGTAAAAATTTTGATAATTTATATAAAGTCTTTATGATTTATTGCGAGGTAGGCGAGTATCTTTTAGCGGAAAAAACCGCCGAAGAATATTTAAAGAAAGAGCCGTATAACTTAAGCGTTCTTTTTTTATACGGAATTACTTTATATAACTTAAGTAAATTCACTAAAGCGCAAGAAGTTTTTTTAAAATGTTATAGGATAACTAAAAGTTACGTGCATAAATATTATTACGATTTAGCAAGTAAACAAGTATCGTTAAAACGCAAAACAAAATCAAAACTTTTTTATACTTACGACCTTCCAAGAGAGGGTAAAGAAGAAATTTTTTCTTTCTTTACTAAATATAAGTTCGATAGCGTCGAAAAAGTAGATATTAATCGCATAGATAACTTAATTAATCATTACGCTTTTGATAGTCATTCGTATAACATGCAGTCGTCAGCCGTGTCGTTGATTTTTAAACTTGACACCGCGCATTCATTGAAGTTAATAAAAGACGTATTAATTAACCCAAACTGCTACGAAAAGATAAAGGCTGGAATTATCGGCTACTTGGCATCGCTTGGCATCAGTGGGGATTTTCCTTGCGTTTTTTATAGTATATTTAAGGTAATAAATATCCCTAAAACTTGTTTGTTCGACCAAGACAACACGGTTTTTAACGAAGCATTTGCTTACGTTTTAGGTAAGATTGCACCCGTTGAAGATGACTTATCGCCTGTGAAAACAACGGCTGAAGAACTTTTCTTTTTCGCTAAAGATAACGGTTTTTTAAATGAAATTACCGACTCGAAATCTCTTGCTGCTGTAGTGTTTGAGTTTGCAAAATTTAAGCCGATTTTAAGCCGTAGGGTACTAAATCAGTTCTTTGATGCAAATATTCGTACAACTAAAAAAATCCGCGATTTGTTTATTAATGCGGGCTATAAAATTTAAACGTCCTTTCCGTCAAGAAAGGACGCTTTTTATTTTCGTTTAACTATTGTTTTTTCTAGTAAAACTACAAGCCCGTACATAATGCTAGCAAGTAAACATAAAACGACTGTGCTAGCCATTACTAAATCGAGTTTAAATACTTGACCGCCGTAAACTATTAAATAACCTATACCTTGTTTAGATACTAAATATTCGCCCATAATCGAGCCAATCCAACTCATACCAACGTTGATTTTTAAACAAGAAACAAAGGTTGGAATTGATGCTGGTATAACCAATTTCGTCAGCGTTTGAAACTTGGTAGCGCCAAGAGATTTTAGAAGTAAAATCTTGTTTTTATCGGTGGATATAAAACCGTTTTCCATAGTGATAACCGTAACGATAATAGTTATGATTATACACATAAAAACGATTGATTTTGTACCTGCGCCAAACCAAACTATAATAATAGGCCCAAGCGCAATTTTTGGTAAACTGTTTAATACTACGATATAGGGTTCTAAAACGCGCCTTAAAAACTCGCTTAACCACAGAATTAAAGCGATAATTGTGCCCAAGGCGGTGGCGATTAAAAAGCCCAAAACGGTTTCGTATAGGGTGGTTGCAATATGCTTAAAAAGTTCGCCCGAAACGGTTAGTTCTTTAATGGTTAATAACACCTTACTAGGCATACTCATTAAAAAGGAATCTATAACGTTTAAGCGCGCTAAAAACTCCCACAAAAATATAAAACTAACAAGAATAAATATTCTTGTTAAATTTATTAAAAACTTATTAGTTTTTTTCTTTTTTAAATAAAGTAATCGTTCGCTTGACAGGTCGTTATTTTTCATAATTTAACTCCTTCCATAGTACTTCAAAATCTTCGCCAAACCCCTTTCTTTCACGGCGTTTTAACGGCGATAAATTTTTATCTTGCAAGTATTTGTGTTCGTTTAAAATGGTTGCTGGGCGTTTAGTTAAAACGATAATTCTATCCGCCATTGAAAGAGCCTCTGAAATATCGTGCGTAACTAAAATAGCCGTCTTTTTTTCCTTGGTGATTATTGAGTAAACGTCGTCGCATACGCATAGTTTAGTTTGATAGTCAAGGGCGGAAAACGGTTCGTCTAGCAAAAGAATTTCGGGGTTGCCCGCAAGCGTTCTTATAAGTGCAGCGCGCTGTTTCATACCGCCTGAAATTTCGCTAGGGTACGCCTTAATAAACTCTTTAAGTCCGTACTTTTCAATAAGCGCGTTTGCAAACCGCTTGCTTTCTTTGGATTTGTCTTTTTTTATTTCAAGCGGTAAAAATATATTTTTTTCGATTGTTCGCCAAGGGAAAAGTTCGTCTTTTTGTAGCATATACCCAACGTTTTTATACGGTGGTTTTAAAACTTTTCCATCAAGTAAAATTTTACCGCTAGTTGGCGTGATAAGTCCCGCAAGTAAAGATAAAATTGTCGTTTTACCGCATCCTGACGGCCCTATTACCGCAACGAATTCACCTTGATTTACCGTAAAAGATAAATCTTTTATCGCTTGTGTTTCTGCTATTTCGCTTTGATAGATAAGCGAAACGTTTTCCAGTTTAAGTATCTCTTTCATAATTCTTCCTAAATTACGGGATTATCCGTATAATTTTTTATAAACCTTTTTGTTTAAAGTGTTGTCTACTACTTTGTTAAATTCTATACCGTCAACTTCTTCGCCAGCGTTTTTAATAACGTCAAGCAAAGTTTTATACATATCTTCCGTTAAGCATAAATCGGTTGCCCAAGTGTCAACTTTTTTGTAGTTATCTAGCGATTTAGCGGTTGATTCAGCTTCGCTACCGGTAAAGTGCTTTATTAAATAGTTTGAAACGGTTAAACTGTTTTCGTTTTTAATAAAGTCTAGCGCCTTAAATAGAGCGGTAATAAATTTTTCAACAATTTCGGGTTTTTCTTTAATAAAACTCGATAGGGCAATAAACGACGTGTAAGGGATTTCGCCACTTTTAGCGCCTACGCTAGCAACTATATGACCTTTTCCCGCGGAAACAAATTCAGTTGCAGTAGGTTCAAAAAGCGTAACGTAATCGCCCGTGCCGTTGTCAAAAGTTGGCGCCATTAACGGAAATTGGATATCAGTTCTTAAAGTTAAATCGCTATCGGTGAAACCTAGGTTTTTAACTATATATTCAAACGTCATTGCAGGTAAACCGCCTTTTCTGCCGATAATTACTTCTTTTCCTTTAAGATTTTCCCACTTAAAGTCGGGTTCGGGATTTCTGCCGATTAAAAAACAACCGTCGCGCTTGGTTAATTGCGCAATTACTTTAGGCGCATCTTGTTTTTGTTGTCTTGCGACGTAAACAGCGGTTTCGGGGCCCGCTAAAATAATATCAGCGCCTTTAGATAAAAGGGCAGTCATTGATACGTCAGAACCACCGCCGTTAGTAAGTTCGATTTTCAAACCTTCTTCTTCAAAAAAGCCTTTTTCTATGGCTAGATAGAAAGGCGCGTAAAAGAAAGAGTCTGTAACTTCGTTAACTTTTACAATAGTTAAACCGTCGTCGTCTTTTTGACAACCGCTTAACGGTAAAAGGAAAATCGAAAGGGTTAAAATAAATAAGATAATTCTTTTCATAAAAAACTCCTAAAAAAATACTTCTATATATTGTATGTAATAGCACTTTTGATTGACAATCTTTATAAAAAAAGCTATAATTAATAAACATTGTCTAATTTTCACGGAGGTTAATGATATTTATGAATATGTCAACGACTTATAATCCAAAAGAATTTGAAGAACGCCTTTATAAGGAATGGGAATCTTCTGGATATTTCAAAGCAAATCCTAACCCTAATAAAGTGCCGTTTACTATCGTAATACCACCTCCAAATATTACGGGTCAACTTCATATGGGTCACGCGCTTGACGAATCAATCCAAGACTCAATCATTAGATTTAAAAGAATGCAAGGCTATGAAACTTTATGGCTTCCTGGTACAGACCACGCGTCTATTGCAACCGAAGTAAAAATCGTTGATGCTATGCGCGCCGAAGGTCTTACTAAAGAAGACGTAGGTAGGGAAGGTTTTTTAGAACGCGCTTGGGCTTGGAAGGAAAAATACGGCGGTAAAATTATCGAACAACTTAAATGTTTAGGTTCTTCGTGCGACTGGTCGCGTTTAGCGTTCACTATGGACGAAAGATGTAGCCGTGCCGTTAGAGACGTTTTCGTTAATTTATACAATAAAGGTCTTATTTACCAAGGCAGTAGAATTATCAACTGGTGTCCTACTTGTAAAACTGCTCTTTCAGACGCGGAAGTAGAATATTCTGAAGAATCTTCACACTTATGGCACGTTAGATATAAAGTTAAAGGCGAAGATAAATACGTAGTTGTTGCTACAACTCGTCCTGAAACTATTTTAGGCGATACCGCAGTTGCCGTTAACCCTAAAGATAAACGTTACTTTGGCTTTGAAGGTAAAATGCTTGAACTTCCGCTTACCGATAGGGAAATTCCTATCGTATTTGACGAGTACGTTGAAATGGATTTCGGTACGGGCGCGGTTAAAATTACTCCTGCACACGACCCTAACGACTTTGAAGTAGGTTTAAGACATAACCTTCCTGTTATTAGAACTATGAACGACGACGGTTCTATGAACGAACTTGCAGGCAAGTATCAAGGTCTTGATAGGTTCGAATGTAGAAAAGCAATCGTAAAAGATTTAGAAGAAATAGGTGCTTTAGTTAAAACTGAACCATACGCGCACAACGTA
>JAZURK010000251.1:0-2250 GCA_045606165.1 Christensenellaceae bacterium | reverse complement strand
AAGAAGGGGAGGAATTGCTTTTAATGGACCAAATTAGCGACGAGTGTGAAAACGACGAAAGATGGTCGGAAAATATTACTTTAAAAAACGCCGTTTCTAGGCTAGGCGAAAGGGAGAAAAAAATCTTATATATGCGGTATTACGAAGGTAAAACGCAAACGGAAATTTCAAGTGCGGTGGGGCTTTCTCAAGCGCAAGTATCAAGGTTAGAAAAGACTGCTTTAAAAACTATAAAACTAAAAATGTCGTAAAAAAACACCCTACTTTAGTAGGGTGTTAATTTATTGTTTTTATTTTTCAATAAAGAACGGTGTAGATGCGCAGATGTGGTACCCAGAAGTACCTTCGATTTCTACACGAACGAATTTATCAAGTTCGTAGTCTTTAAGAGAAACGGTGTAGTTGATTTCATCTTCGTTGATATCCGTTTTAGACCAAATAACCTTGTCAGCCGAGTATACTCTAACTGCTTTAATAGTATCTTCAGGGAAGTTTTTCATAATTTTAGCAGTAATCGTAAGGTCGTTAGATTTTAAATCGTTAACGGATACGATATCGCCAGGTAAAATTTCGCCAGCAGTAATATCACATTCGTCAAAACCGCAAATAGCAATAGTGTTTCTATCCCTAATTGCTTGGCAAACGTTTTCTCTGTTTGGTTCTTTACCTTTAAGGTAAATTACGTTAGCGCTTGGGTTAGTTAAAAGTCTTGCAAAACCGAATAAGTCAACCGATACCATCATTGCAACCTTTTTACCTGAAAGCCAGTAGCCTTCAACGTGTTTGCCTTCAAGTGAAACGAGTGGTTCAATGTCAACGGCGTCAAGGTTGTATTCGTTTTCAATCCAGTGTGGGCAAGTTGGGTGAGTTGCGCACGCTACGCCACCGCTCTTGTGGATGTATTCAACAGCCTCTCTAGTTGCGTCGATTGCCTCTTTGTCGCCAAATCTACTGCAAGTAAATCTTGTAGTATAATCTTCGCCTTTCATACCGATTGCTAAAATGTGGTACGTGTTGTGTGAAATACTATCGTATTTGTCGCCCCAGTTGAACGGGTGGTATTCTTGACCGTGGAGCATTAAAACTTTATCGTCGCTATATTTATCCGCATCTAAATGACCTTTGAACGGAGCGTTATCTTTAACCGCGATAGAAACGATATCAAAGTTTTTATATCTCATCATAGCGTTAATCGTGCCAGGGTGAGAGTCGCAACCGTACCAGTCAAGCGAGTGCATATGTGTGCAAAGTTTGTAAGATTTTTTAATAGGAAGAGTTTTCTTTTCTTCGGTAAAGTCTTCACTTTCGCCGTTTTTAAACCTTGCAAAGTACGCCCATAAGTTTTTAATATATTTTTTCCAGAACGCTAAACATCTGTCGCCTTCTTTAGGCTCTACTTCAGGGAATAAAACTTGGTTAACGAAGTATTCGCCTTTGCCGTATTTTGCTTTAGCAATAAGCGCGCCGTCTCTAACGGCAGGGTCGGCGTAAGAGCCTAAAATTTCCCAATTATCAGGAAGTAAGAAACAGGATTCCGCCGAAGTTAAGTAGTTAGGTACTTCTTCAGGGTTAGCGGTTTTTCTAAAGTAAGTAGTAATCGAAAGCGGAACTTCCCAAGCAATCATTTCGTCAGGAGTAATCACTTCAGGTACGCTGAATAATTTTTTACCCGCGTTTTCAATCCAAGGCATCATATAAATTCTATATTGTTCTTTTAATTTGTGGAAGTTAGGCGACGCTTTACCGCATTGACCAATCGCGCGAACGTTTCTGTGGATAAGTTGCGTATAACCAACTTCGTCTGGTAAAAAGTACGGTGCCCATCTTTCGTAGCTTTGGTGCATAAAGAAGAATAAACCGCCTCTTTTTACCCAATCCCTTATGTATTCTTCATCGTTTTCAATGTAGTCGTTAAAACCGTTTTGTTCAACGAAAACAACGTCGTACGGTTCAAGATAATTCTTTTTAGAATAATCAATTTTTGTTATTTCATAGCCTTCTGCTTGTAAGAACTCAACGAATTTGTAGTCGGGGCGAGTCCAATGTTCAAAGTAGCCTACCTTAATTGTTTTCTCGGTGTATTTCATATAAGTCTCCTTTATAGGTGCTAATAGCACCACTTCGTTAAAATTTTACAACACTAAAATGGTAAAGTCAATACCTTTTTGTGTAATATTGTACATAATTTATACGTTTACGTCCAATATGGGTTTACGATATATGTAATTTGATTGTTTTTAACACGATTTT
>JAZURK010000250.1:0-8587 GCA_045606165.1 Christensenellaceae bacterium | reverse complement strand
AACTCCTTGGCTCACAGAACGACATGGCTACGATCCGACTTGCACAACGATAAGTAAAAGTGAATACCAAGCACTTAAACCCATAACTTGCGTCCAGAACAATGCCATTGTTCCCTTTAACGCGAAACTCATGTTGCAACCAAGGTCGCCCGCTGCGTAAGCAATACTGTCACGCATGCCAAATTTGCGTTTGCCGTTAGCATCTAACTGTATTTCTTTTGCCATAATTTTTCTCCTTTAAAAAATATATTTTTTCATAATTATATTTTAACAAAATTTTCACAATTTTACAATAACCCAAAATGTCAGTTTTGTGACACTTTTTTGCCTTTTTACTATTGACTTATTAAAATTTTGTGCTAAAATTAAATTAATTATAACATTTTCACCCAAAGGTGAAGTTAAAAGTGGGGCGTATATGTATAAAAAATGTAAAACCAAACACTCGATAAATCGGCAAAGAGAGATTGAGACGGCATTTTTGAACCTACTTAAAACTAAACATTACGATGATATTTCCGTTTGTGAAATCAGCGACTTTGCTAAAATTCCAAGAAAGGCGTTTTATAGGTATTTTGAAAATAAGGAAGGCATACTTCAAGGGCTTATATCACACACATTGCAAGGCTATAAAGATTATACCGACCAATTTGCAAATTCAACCGCAAAGCGCACGATAAAGACGGAACTTACCCACTTTTTTAATTTTTGGATAACCGAGCCAAGAAAAACCTTACTTAAAGCGCTTATTAAAAGTTCGCTTATAGACACGATGCTTAAATTCAACAAAGGCATACCCCTTGCCTACTTTATGGATATGAAAAAGTTCTTCCCCGACGACGAGCCTATGGTTGCAAAACACGTTTTAAACTTTACTATATCAGGGCTTATGTCTATTATGATAGAGTGGTTTGAAAACGGCTACAAAGAAACGCCCGAAGAAATGGCAACCCTTGCTTGTAGACTTATAGAACAACCGCTATTTAAAAACCTTGAAAGTATAGGAATTTATAAAGAATAAAAAAATGCTTGGCTGAATTGCCAAGCATTTATTATTTTACGATATCTAATGCAAGCATTAGACGATATTCACCTTACGGTGAGTGATATGAAACCTTTGGTTTCGAGATATTCATAAACAAAGTTTATGAGTTGTGGATTTAATTTTTATATATTAGAAATCTACCAAAACTCGCAAATTTTATTTGCGAATATAACAGCTAACGCAGTTGGCGTTCGCTACGCTCGGCTAAACTCGCCGTAAGGCGAATATCGTTTTTAATTTTTTCTTTCAAGAAAGTGACTGCTCTATAAAATGGATAGCCACAGCCCCATCGCTTACCGCGGTTACTACTTGGCGAAGGGCTTTAGTTCTTACGTCGCCAACGGCAAAAACTCCGTCGATATTAGTTTTGGTGTCTTCGCCCGCTATGATATATCCACCATCGTTTAAAGAAATTTGGTCTTTAAAAAGTTCGGTTGTAGGTTTTCTGCCTATGCAAACGAAAACGGCATCGCAATCTAACTGCTTTAACTCGTTAGTTTTTACGTTTTTAACGATTATTCCGCTTAACTTATCTTCTCCAAGCAATTTTTCTACTTGACTATCGTATAAAACGGTGATATTTTCCGTTTTTGATATAGTATCTTCGTAAACTTTTGAACCCCTAAACTCACTGCGCCTATGAATTATAGTTACCGTTTTTGCTATCCTTGATAATAAAATAGATTCCGAAAGCGCGGTATCACCGCCACCAACGATAACTACGTTTTTACCGCGGTAAAACATACCGTCGCAAGATGCGCAGTAGTGTACGCCTTTACCCGTTAAGGCTTGTTCGTTATCTAGCCCGAGTTCTTTAGGGTTTGCGCCCGTTGCTATAATTACAGCGCTTGATAAAAATTCTTCGTTTAAAGTTTTTACCTTTTTTGTCTTACTTGTTAACTCTACGCTAACAACCTCGTCAAACTTGCTAATTAGTCCAAACTTTTCCGCTTGGTTTTTCATATTTTGCGCCAAAGTAAAACCGTCTATCCCGTCTTCAAAACCGGGGTAGTTATCTACTTGGTGCGAAAGTGCTATTTGACCGCCGGCGTAAACCTTTTCAATCAGCAAAACCTTAAGCCCTGCCCTTACGCCGTAAAGCCCCGCAGTATAGCCCGCAGGCCCACCGCCTATAATTATAACGTCATAGATTTCTTGCATATTAATCCTCGTTAAGTCCTAAAAGTTTAATGGCGTTTCCGCGTGAAATTTTGTAGTAAGCGTCGTAACTGATTTTACCGTTTAAAACAGCGTCGTCTAAAAATTTAGCGAGTTTTAAAAAGTCGTACTGCACGTTAGTCGTAGCGCAAATATCAGTGCCAAAATAAAGCCTATCTTGAAATTCTTCCAAGAACTTATAACCAAACTCAACGTCACGAGTGATTGCGTTATAACCACTACCCGCCGATAAGTCGCCAAGTAAATTAGGGTACTTGCGCATAAGTTCAACAACCCTACCTTCTATAACTTTGCCCTTTGGTTGACCGTAGCGTTGTTCGGGTTTTTCCACTTTAGAAATTTCCGCCCAAAACTGTTGAGAGTGTCCTAAAAACTTTAAATTAGGAAAGGTTTGTAAGGCTTTTTCTAATCCAGGAAGACCTATATCGTCAACTAAACCGTAGTCGCCACCTTGGTTGCCTATATGAAAAGTAAGCGGAAGTCCCGCCTTTTCAACGTGCTTAAAGAAGTTAAATGTTCTTTTGTCTGTCATAGGCATATTTGCAGTAATTTCGCCAACGCCTTTAGCGCCGTTTTTCTTGCATTCTTCTAAAAACGGAGTAAAGTTAGTATCGGGCGAGTTGTCGTATTGCCTTGGGTCGAAAGAACAAAACCACTTAAATCTATCGGGGTACTTTTTTGCAATAAGGTAGTTTTCGTAGTTAGACGAAGTTACCATTGCGCTGTTAGAAACGGGAAGAAGTACGCCGAGTTCTATACCTAAATTATCGTACATTTCAATAAGTTCTTCGGGAGTAGCAAAAGCGTAACCGCCGTAGGCTATCCACTTTGACTCGGAAGTATGTACGTGAATATCTATTTTTTTAACAAGTTTCATAAAATTTATACCGACCTTGTATTTTTTATTTATTATAACACCTTAAAACAAACTGTCAATATCAATGGGAGAAGTTATCTCTATTTTTTCATTAGTGAAAGGATGAATAAAAGTTAAACCGTTAGCGTGTAAAATATAAGTTTTCCCTTTCACTTCCGTGCCGTATAAACTATCGGCGTAAAGCGGAAGACCTACCGACGCTAAATGCACCCTTATTTGATGTGTTCTGCCCGTATACAAAGTTACGTCTACAAGGGATAATCCCCCGCCTAAATCTTTAACGAAAAAACACTCGGTTTTAGCGTATTTGCCGCTACCATTTATCTCTCTTTTAACCGTGCCGTCAACTTTTAAAATGGGCTTTTCAATGATGAAACTATCCTTATCTGGCTTACCTTCTACAACGGCGGTATAAGATTTAATAATCTCGCCGTTTTTAATCATTTTGCCAAGTAAACTAGCGGTGTATTCGTCTTTAGCGATAAGAAGTATTCCGCTTGTATCTTTATCAAGCCTATTAACCGCCCTAAAAGTAAAAGGGTTAGGCGCAAAATAGCCCGCAACTAACGCGTCGAGCGAAGGGGTTTCGTTGAACATTAGTTTGTGGGTTAAAAGTCCGCGCTCTTTTGCTACGGCAAGCATATATTCGTCTTCGTAAACAATTTTAATATCGCCTTTTATTGGTGTTAAGTGTGGATTAGGCGTATCGGGTGGAAGAATAAACTTAACTTTGTCCCCAACTTTAAGCACTTGGTTGATATTTTTTACAACTTTGCCGTTTAAAAAAACTCCGCCATACTTGATTTTTAAAATAATTTCACACGAAACACCTTGCGCTTTTAAAAAATCAACGGCCCTAAAATTATTAAATTCTTTTTTAACTAAAAAAGAAAATTCTTTCATAAAAACATTTTACCACAATAATAAATAAAATCAATAGTAAAAATTGATATGTTTTTTGGTAAATTTTGATATTGATTTATTATTAAAACCATATTATAATAAATTTATATATTAAGTAGGAGATTTTATGAACTCAAAAATAATAGTAAACGGTTTAACCCCTGTTAAAAGCGTGGATAAAGGCAACGCTTACGAAGTTAGCGTTTGGAATAGAACTTATACTATTTCTGAAAACCCTTTCTTTTCTTCAATTATAACGGCTGGGCAAGAAGTACTTTACAGCCCGATAAGGCTTGCAGGTAGAAGTTTTGATAAAGAAATTAAATGGGAAAACTTTGAAAACTACGAAATGACGGAAGGTAACGATAAAGAAATTACTTTCGTTCAAGCAACCAAATTTAGGGAACTTATTTTAAATACGTCTTTTACCGTTTGCTACGACGGTCTTGTTAAATGTAGCGTTAAACTTACCCCCGAAGGCTACCACTACGGCTCGATTTACGGTAGAAACACCACTCAAGAAGAACTTATGGTTCTTGATAAATTATACCTTGAAATTCCTTTCAAGAAAGAATTTGCTAAATTTTATCACATCAACCCCGAAGGTGTTACCGCCATTGACGGCAAACCGGTAGAAAAAGAAGTTATGAGTTTAAAAACTATGGACTTCGTACCAAGCGAGAGTTTGACTTTACCGTTTAAGCACACGGTATATCTTGGAAACGACACGGCGGGACTTGGCGTATTTTTTGAAAGTGACGAAGGCTTTGTTATTGAAGATAATAAAAAAGCCGTTGAAATTTTAAATCAAGACGATTGCGTGTTATTACGCATACACCTTTTAGATAACGAACACGAAAAATGGCTTGAAAAAGGCGAGTTTAACGGTGGATTTTTACACCCTATCACTTTTGAGTTTGGTATGCAAGCGACGCCCGTTAAGCCTATAACGGGTAACCCTTACGTTCAAAAGGCTTTCCATACACACGGCGTATTTGAAACGTTAGAAGGAAGACAGTTTTTACTTGACAAGCCTTTAGACGGCTCTAATACCAAAGAAAGTATGATTGACGAACTTCACCGCCAAGGGGTTGAATACGTTTACGTTCACGAAAGGTGGAACGACCTTCAAAACAGTTTTTACCTTACCAAAAACACAGCCGAAAGGCTTAAATATATGGTTAAACTTGCGCACGATAGGGGCATGAAGATAATACCGTACTTTGGGTTTGAAATATCTTCGTTATCGCCAGAGTTTGATAAAAACTTTATGGATTATAAACTTAAGCGCAATCAATTTCACTACGATTTTATGACGCCTAGTTACGTTAGAACTCCGCATCAAAGGGATTTATCAATTTGTTATAAATCGGATTATAGCGAAATTTTCCTTAAAGGCGTTGAAAAACTTATGGATGAATACGGCTTTGACGGAATTTACCTTGACGGAACTTATTCTATCGATGCTTGCCAAAACTTAAACCACGGTTGTGGTTACGTTGATAAAAACGGCGTCGTTCACGGCACTGCGCCAATATATGCTAAACGTGATATGTTTGAAAAACTTTACGAAATAGTAAATAGCCGTGGCGGTATTATTAATATTCACACAAACAACAACTTCCCTATACCTTTCCTCGCGTTTGCCGATAGCATTTGGGACGGCGAAGTTATACAGCCTTACCTTATAAGCGGTAAACTAGATAGTATCCCTGAAGGACATTTCCGCTCGGTATATACGGGTAAACCGCTTGGAATATTTGCAAACGTTATAACTTATACTAACAACCCTACTTGGACTTATCACCAAGCGTTATCCACTATTATAGCGTACGGCGTACTTTCACGCCCGCAAAACTATCACGAACAAATTGAAGAAATTAGTAAAGTTTGGCGCGCCTACGATGATATAGGCGTAGAAACGGCTACCTTTAAACCTTGCTATGATAACGACGTTAAAATTTCTAGCGATAAATTAAAAGTTAGTTACTTTGAAAATCAAAACGCTATACTTGCTATTATTGCAAACGCTTATAACTATCCATCGGGCAAAACGGAAATTACCTTTAACGGTAACTTTAAATCTGCTGTTAACAAAATGACGGGCGAAAAGGTAGAACTTTTAAACGGCAACACTTTAAGTATCGAATTTGAAAACTTTGATTATCTTTTAATAAAACTTGATAAATAAAACTACGGGGCAAAGATTTGCCCCCGTTTTTTTGTGAAATTTTTAGTTAAGCACTTTAAATTTATATATTTATATGTTATAATTAGCGTATGATTAAAAGATTCCTTTCTTATTACAAACCGCATAAGTTAATGTTTACGCTTGATATGTTAGCCTCGCTTGTGGTGGCGCTACTCGGTATGCTTTACCCTATGATTACGCGAAACATTTTAAACGATTTTATCCCGAATAAAAATATTGAAATGATTATTATATTCGGCGTTTCACTATTCGTAATTTACATAATTAGAATGTTTTTAAACTTCTTTATTCAGTATTACGGACACATCGTTGGCGTAAAAATGCAAGCGCAAATGCGCAGTGATATGTTTAACCACCTTCAAAAACTTCCGTATAAGTTTTACGACAGACACGAAACGGGTAAACTTATGTCGCGTATGACCAACGACCTTAACGACGTTAGCGAACTTGCGCACCACGGACCTGAAACGCTTATAATTTCATCAATATCGTTTATTGCGGCGTTTATTTATTTGCTTACTATTAACGTTATTTTAACGCTTATAATTTTCGTTTGCGTACCGTTTTTACTTATTATTTCGTTTATCGTTCGCAAAAAAATGCGCGACGCGTTTATGGAAAGCAGAAAGTCGGTAGCGCAAATTAACGCCTCGCTTGAAAGCAGTATTTCGGGTATTAGGGTTACTAAAGCGTACACGAACTCAAAAACGGAAATTGAAAAGTTTGAAGACGGCAATAAACGTTTCGTAGAGGCGCGTAGGCGCGCGTATAAATATATGGGGCTTTTTCACTCCACTTCAACTTTCGTTACCGAAGTATTTAACGTTGTGGTTTTAATAGCGGGCGGGTTGTTTTTATACGCTGGTAAAATTGCGCTTGGCGATTATTCGGTATTTATCGTTTCTATCAATATCTTTTTAGCGCCAATAAGACAACTTATTATGTTTATGGAGCAATTCCAAAACGGAACTACGGGTTTTCAACGCTTTGTTGAAATTATGGATACGCCTATTGAAGAAGACTTACCTACCGCTAAAGATTTAACAAACGTTGAAGGTAAAATCGAGTTTAAAAACGTAACCTTTAACTACGGTGAAGAACATAACGACGTACTTAATAACTTATCTTTTAAAATAGAAAAAGGTCAAGTTTTCGCTTTAGTTGGTTCAAGTGGTGGCGGTAAAACTACCGTTTGCCATCTTATACCTAAATTTTATAAAATAGACCAAGGCGATATTTTAATTGATGATATTAGCATTAACGATATAACGATGCAGTCGGTTAGAAAAAACATAGGTATCGTTCAACAAGACGTTTACTTGTTTAACGCAAGTATTCGCGATAATATTTTATACGGCAATCCAAACGCTACCGAAGAAGAAATAATCCTTGCATCAAAACGCGCCAATATCCACGATTACGTTATGACGCTTGAAAAGGGCTACGATACGATAATAGGCGAACGCGGTGTAAAACTTTCGGGCGGACAAAAACAAAGGCTATCTATTGCAAGGGTATTTTTGAAAAACCCACCTATTTTAATTTTAGACGAAGCGACAAGCGCGCTTGATAACTCTACCGAAATTTTAATTCAACAATCGCTTGTCGAACTTTGTAAAGGTAGAACAACAATAGTAGTAGCGCATAGGCTATCAACAATTAAAAACGCTAACTGCATAGCAGTTGTTGAAAACGGCGAAATTATCGAACGTGGTACTCACGAAGAACTTTTAAAGATAAACGGCAAGTATAAAACTTTATATAGCCAACAATTTAGAGAATAAATAAAAAAATGCACCCACAAGGGTGCATTTTTTAATTGCTTTTTATTGAATTTTATATCCGTTGATTGTAACGGTTGCAGTTAGGTTGCCTAAATTATCGGTTACGTCTACGCGGTAACAATTAGTTGTTTTGCCGTCTTTTACACAAACGGCTTTAGCGATTAGTTTATCGCCTTTTGCCGTACCTAAAAAAGAAATATTAGACTGCATAGATACTGAACCTACCTTTTCCCAATTAGTAGCAACGGCAAAAGCAAAGTCGGCAAGCATAAAATACACTCCGCCCATAACAGCGCCCATAGCGTTACGGTGAGAATTAGTTATAACTAAACTACAAGTAGCGCTATTTTTATCAAATTCTTCAATTACCGCGCCGTTTTCAGTAGCAAAACGGTCGTTTTTAAAAAATTCTCGTACTGTTTCTAAAGTCTTTTCGTTTTCCATTTTTTACCTATTGTTTCTTAATAATCCTAAATTTCTTTTTAGCCACGCCCCATTTGTCGCCAAGAATTTCAGGAATTCTTTTAATGAGTTCAACGTCGTAAAGCGTAGTGTCTTTTCCTTCAATTTCCATTGATAAGTCAGTT
>JAZURK010000249.1:0-2260 GCA_045606165.1 Christensenellaceae bacterium | reverse complement strand
CGTTACCGCCGTTTACTACTTCGACTATGCAACAAGACGCGTCAAGTAAACTCGGTTTATCAGCGCCACAAATAATGCAACTTGCACAGCACTTATACGAAGGTATAGAAACTTCAAAGGGACATTTGGCTTTAGTAACTTATATCCGTACCGACTCAACTAGAATATCGGTAGACGCGCAACAAGAATGTTTAGAGCACATCGAAAAGGTTTTCGGCGCGGAATATAAACCTAGCAAGCCTAATATTTACACTACTAAAAAGAACGCTCAAGACGCCCACGAGGCAATCCGCCCGATAGATATTAAAGTAACGCCTGAAAGCGTTAAGGATATTTTGGATAAAAACCACTATAACCTTTATAAACTTATTTATCAAAGATACCTTGCGTCACAAATGGCAGACGCGCAATTTAACTCTATGCAAGTCGAGGCTGTTAGCGACGTTTACGGATTTAAAGCAAGTGGTAAAAGCGTTAAGTTTAAAGGCTACACGGCAGTTTACGACTACGTTGCTGGCAAAAAGAGTGAAGAAGAATCGGAAAATAAACTTTTACCTAATATGAACGAAGGGGATAACTTAATCCTTAAAAAACTCGATAAAGAGCAAAAGTTTACTAAACCGCCTGAAAGGTATACCGACTCGTCGCTCGTTGAAGCAATTGAAAAAAACGGTATTGGTAGACCGTCTACTTACGCTACTATTATTGCAACGCTTACTAAACACAAATATATAGAAAGAAAGGGTAAATCGCTTATTCCTACGCAAATAGCGTTCGACGCAACTGATTTACTTGTTAAATACTTTAAAGACGTAATGGATATAACCTTTACGGCGCGTATGGAAACCAAACTCGACGATATCGCCGAAGGCGGTAAAGACTGGCGCAAAATGGTAGGGGATTTCTATTATCCGTTTATAGAAGACCTTAAAAAGGCAACGGGCGACAATAGCGAGCCTACTGATATTCCTTGTGAATCGTGCGGTAATATGTACGTTAAAAAGAAAGGTAGATTCGGTGAGTTTTTATACTGTAACAACTGTAAAAGAACGAGAAATCCAGGCGATACCGTTTCCGAAAAGGTTTGCCCTAACTGCGGTCAAAAAATGTTGTATAAGGAAGGTAAATACGGCAAGTATTACAGTTGCCCTAATTCTTCGTGCAACACGAAAATGCAAGAAGGCGACGTATTCCACACGGAAAAATGCCCTGACTGTAGCGCTTTAGTCCTTGTGAAAACGGGTAGGTTTGGCAAGTATTTAAAATGCTCGAAATGTAACTTTACAAAGAGTATCAACGAACTTGCAGGCGTTTGTCCAATATGTCACAAACCCGCACAAAAAATGATGTCTAAAAAGGGTACAGTTTACTACGGTTGTTCGGGCTATCCTAACTGTAACTTTAGAAGTTGGGATATACCTACGGGGGATATGTGTCCTACTTGCGGTAATTATTTAATCAAGAAAGACGGAAAAATTAAATGCTCGGATAAAAAGTGTAATTATATAACCGACGAGAAATAGGAGAATAATTTTATGAGTATAGAATTTCGCGGTACAACCATTTGTGCCGTTAAGAAAAATGGTAAAACTGCAATAGCAGGTGATGGACAAGTAACTTTCGGCGAGTCTATCGTGTTTAAAAACAACGCAATCAAAGTTAGAAGAATTTATAACGGAAACGTAGTTATCGGCTTTGCGGGTTCAGTTTCCGATGCTTTCACTTTAACCGAAAGGTTTGAAGGTATGCTTAATAAATATTCTGGTAACCTTATGCGCAGTGCCGTTCAGCTTGCGGAACTTTGGCGTGAAGATAAGGTTGCTAGAAAACTTGAGGCTATGATGATTTGCGCGGATAAAGACAATCTTTTAATCGTTTCAGGCTCGGGCGAAGTTATCGAACCCGACGGCGGAGTTTGCGCAATCGGTAGCGGTGGTAACTACGCTTTAGCGGCAGCGAAAGCCCTTTCGCAAGAAACTGACTACGAGGCTGAAGTTATTGCCGAAAAAGCCTTAAGAATTGCAAGTAGTATTTGTATCTTTACTAACGATAATATCGTTGTAGAGTGCATTTAAGGGGGGTGGCTTATGAATCTTTCACCAAGAGAAATAGTACAAGAACTTGATAAGTACATCATAGGTCAAAACTCGGCTAAAAGGGCGGTTGCGGTAGCGCTCCGCAATAGGTATAGAAGAAGTCAACTTTCGCCAGAACTTCGCGACGAAATCACACCTAAAAACATTATAATGAAAGGCCCTAC
>JAZURK010000248.1:0-3545 GCA_045606165.1 Christensenellaceae bacterium | reverse complement strand
CACAGAACGACATGGCTACGATCCGACTTCCGTATTCTTTCATAAGTTCTTGGGTTTTGATAACCCTTTGTTTAAATTCGCTATCAGGTATTCTAATCATTTTTATTCTCCTTTATCGTTATCTAACCAGTTTTGTGGGTTGGTTTTAAGCATTGTGTCAATTTGCTCTTGAGTGATACCTTCGTCTTCCATCATAGGAAGGATATTAGTTAAAAGGTGGTCGTAACCCCAAGCGCCGTAAGTTCTTAAGCAAGTTTTTAAGCAAACGTCACAACTTAAAAGAATTTGGTTAAGGTAGCCTTTATCTATTAAAAGTTTAACGAGTTTAACCCTTTCAACGTCGGTTACGAATAAACCGTAGCCCGCATTTCTAACTTCCCTATCAACGTAGTATTCTTTGCCGAAGTTATCAAACTCAACGTAAACGCCGTATTCTAAAAGTTTTAAAATATAATCAAGCCTATTTTCAACGTCGATATGCGAAATTGTAATGCGTTTAGGGTCAACGCCCATAGAAAGTAAAATTTCAACGCTTTCAAGTCCGTTAGTAGTCCAAGGATTAATGTGAACGAGTATTCCAACGCCCGTTTCTTTATGCGCGATTGCCGCTGCGCGTAAAACTCTTCTTTCTTCTTCGTTAAAAATTTCGCTAATACCTATTTCGCCTATAACGCCCGCTTTAATATCAGTGCCGTCGGCGCCTTCGCGGATTTCCTTTATCATAAGGTCGGCTATTTCTTTCTCACTCATATCTTTAAGTTCTTTAGGGTGAGAAGAATAAACGTAAAAACCCGTACCCATAATAACGTTAAGCCCCGTTTCTTGTTCGATTTTTCTTAAAAGTTCGGGGTGTCTACCAATACCGGGCATAGTAGCGTCAACAACCGTTTGCCCGCCCGCGTCTTTAAAACGTAAAATTTCTTTCTTTTGCGTTTCGTAATCCATCATTATAAGGTTTTGCTTAAGCGCGTAAGGGTCACGGTTTAATATACCAAGTACGTCCATCGTTACAGGGTGGGTAGAGGGGTCTTCAATACCTTTAACTGGGTGTTCGGTAAAGAAGTTTGTAAGTTCTATAAAGATATGTTCGTGCGGGGTAACCACACCTAAATCTTCTTTTTTTAACACTTTGGTTGTTGTTTGAATAGACATAAATTTCTCCTTTTAATAATTTTAAAATAAGGGCTTTAAATTTTCTATACAAAATAGTATACAAATTGTTTAATTTACATAAATAGTAAACTTTAAATAATATTTATAGCGTTAATATAATTATACAGTTATATTTTATAAAAACAATATCTTAATTTATTAAAAAACATATCCTTATTTACGATTATAAACCCAAACTCCTTAAAAATCAATACTTAATTTAAGAATATTTATTAATAGTCTAGCATAAATACTTATATGGAAATTAATTATAGCGAACTTAAAAAGAAAGAAGTAGTAGACGTATCAAACGGCAAGAATTTAGGTAAGATTTCAGACCTTATAATCGACGAAAAAAGCGGTAAAATCTTAAAAATCGTAGTGCCTGGAAGAAAGGGGTTTTTAAACTGTGAAGAATACTTTATTGACTACGATTGTATAGTAAAAATCGGCGACGATGCTATTTTATATAAAAAGTGTATTCCTAAACCCGATTGTCCGCCACCTAGATGTGAACCCGACTGCCCGCCACCTAAATGCGAAAATAATTTTCCTTTGCGCCGTGATTTTGACGACGAATAACCTTAAGTTACCACGCTTAAGGTTTTTTTATTGATTAAAAACTTGAAAATTTAAACGTTTTATAGTAAAATGTTATTATGAACGATAAAACTTTAACAGCAAAATCGGCTAAAGGTGTTTTCGATTACGTTTTAATAGCAATTATAGCCGTTAATTTAATATATTCTCTTTTAGTTCCACTAATTAATAACGCTACTGCGTTAACGGTGTTTTCTTTTATTTGCACGCCTATTTGTATAGCGCTTGGTATTTATTCCTATTCGGTTAAGTTTAAAGAAGACGTTTTTAGCGTTGCAAAAGCGGACAAGCCGAGTTTAAAGGTGATTATAGCAACCCTTTTAATTACTTTTGGCATGATGTTCGGGCTTGCTGAACTCAATAACTTATTCGTTAAGTTTTTAGGTAATTTCGGCTATAATCCCGAACCTATAACCTTGCCCGAAAAAAACCTTTTAAACGTTACTTTGGTTATAGTTTTTATATGCTTTATTCCCGCGCTTTTCGAAGAATTTTTAATGCGTGGTATCATAACTAAAAGTTTAACGGGTGGTGGTAAAACGTTTGCTGTTTTAGTTTCCGCAACCTTGTTTTCGCTTTTTCATATGTCGCCACAACAAACAATCTATCAGTTTGCAGTAGGGGTACTTTACGCGTTAATAGTTGTAAACGGCGGTAGTTTTTACTTGACGTTTGTATCCCACTTTATAAACAATTTGTTTATCGTTTTAAACGAGTATTTCTTTAAAATTTCTTTTACGTTGGAACTTGAAATAATTTTAACGGTATTAGGATTGATTTCATTGGCAGTAGGTTTGTTTTTACTTTTGTTTAAGGTTGAAAAACAGCCTAAAACGAGCGAAATGCTAGAAGAAAGAAAAGAATTTTTTAAAGGTTTCCCTATAGGTGTTGTTATTTGCCTTACTTTTTGGGTAGTAAATTTAATGGGTTAATTATGTTAAAAGTCAATATTGTTGCAGTAGGAAAAATCAAAGAAAAATATTTTCAGGACGCTGTTAAGGAGTATCAAAAACGCCTTTCTAAATTTTGCAACCTTAAAATTATAGAAGTAAAGGAAGAAAACTTTGTTCAAGAGCCTAACGACGCTGAAAAACTTACCATTTTAAAAAGGGAAGGGGCGCTTATTCAAAAAGAACTTAAAGGCTACGTTATAGCAATGGCGATTGAAGGTAAAAAGTACTCTTCGGTAGAATTTTCTTCGTTACTAGAAAAAATTAAAAATCAAGATGGCGAAATCACTTTCGTAATCGGCGGTTCTTACGGAATCGACGACGAAGTTAAGCAGAAATCCAAACTCAAATTTTCTTTTTCGGATATGACTTTTCCGCATACGCTTGCTAGGGTAATGCTAGTTGAACAGTTATATCGCGCTTTTACAATTTCGGTAGACGGGAAGTATCACAAATGACGGAAAAATTAAAATTTATGAAAATGGCTTACAAACTAGCCTTAAAAGCCTACAAGATTGGCGAAGTGCCTATCGGCGCGGTTATAGTAAAGGACGGTAAGGTTATAGCAAAAGCCTATAATAAACGCAACTTTAAAAGGCTTGCCACCGCCCACGCGGAAATCTTGGCTATTGAAAAAGCCTGCAAAAAACTTAACGATTGGCGTCTTGACGACTTGGAAATGTACGTTACTTTAGAGCCTTGCCCTATGTGCGCGGGCGCGATAGTAAATTCTCGCATTAAAAAACTATATTTCGGCGCGTACGAAAGAAAAAGCGGTAGCGTTTTGTCGAACTATCAAATACTGTTTAAAGGCGGACTTAATCACACCGTTCAAGCGGAAGG
>JAZURK010000247.1:0-2558 GCA_045606165.1 Christensenellaceae bacterium | reverse complement strand
AATTCATATTTTAGGGCATAAAATTCAATTAACATTATTTATTTTTTAAAATCATATAATAGTTTGTAGGTGTGTGTATGAACGTTCATTTTTTAGGAATAGGCGGTGTGGGTATGTCCGCGCTTGCCGAACGATTGCTTGAATTTGGCTTACAAATTAGCGGTAGTGATGCGTGTAATAGCGAATTTGTTATGCGATTATTAAATAAGGGAATTAAAGTTTATATTGATAAAACGCCTTTATCTGTTATTGAAAAAGCCGACGTAATTATTTATTCTTCGGCTATAAAAAATGACGACGCTTGTTTAGATTACGCTAAAAAATTAAATAAGTGCATTTATTCGCGTGGCGAAGTTTTGGGTGAACTTTTTAAAGTTGCTAATTTTTCGGTAGGAGTGGCGGGTAGTCACGGCAAAACTACCGCAACTAGTATGATAGCAAACGTTTTAAAATTAAGCAATTTGCCTTTTACCGCCTTTATCGGTGGGGTAGACGCTACTTTAGGTAATTATTTTTATAACGGCAATAAAATTTTAATATCTGAAGTGTGCGAGTATGATAAAAATATCCGTCATATAACGGCAAATCTTTCACTTGTTTTAAATATTGACGACGACCATATGGATACCTATAAAACTATCAAAAACTTGAAAAACGAATTCTTTTTATATTTAGATAGGTCTAAAACTCAAATTGTTAATAGTGACGACGCTTTATTAAAAAACTACAAGGGTAGTAACGTTATATCTTATGGAATTAAAAATCCAAGTGATTATCAGGCTTATAACATAATTAATAACAAAGGTAAATACTCGTTTAGTTACTTAACGAAAAACGGCGAAGAAAATAGGGTAGAACTATCAGTTTATGGTAAGCATAATATTTATAACGCGTTAGCAACTATTGCCGTGTGTGATACTTTAGGCGTACCGCACGATATTATAAAAATAGGGCTTAACGCCTTTAAAGGTGTTAAGCGTAGATTTGAGTATTTAGGCCGTATTAACGGTAAAAATATAATCGCCGATTATTGCCATCATCCCGAAGAAATTAAGGCTAATTTAACATTAGCAAAAGAAGTCTTTAACGGCGATTATTTAGCCGTTTTTCAACCGCATACTTATAGTAGAACTAAACTTCTTTTTAATAAGTTTTTAGCAGTTTTAAAAAGCGAAAACGTAGCTATATTTAACGAGTATTCCGCGCGGGAAAAATACGATTATTTAGGCTCGGCAAAGTACTTAAGTTCTTGTGTTGAAAATAGCAAATACTTTGAAGATTTTAACGATTTAGTGAACTTTATAAAACAAGAAAATTCCAAAAATATTTTAATCCTAGGTGCAGGTAATTTATACGATAAAATCGAAAAATATACAAAAAATTCAAAAGTGTAGCAAAGTAATTTGCTACACTTTATTATTACATTAAGTTAAAAGTAAATTCAGTAAATTTTTCACCTTTTTCTATGCGCTTAACGGCGTTTTCAAAATGCTTTTGCGCGTATTCAAACTTATAGTCGTTAAGTTCAAAATATTTTAAGTTAACGGCTTTTTGCACAAGTAAGTTTACGCTAGTTTCAATGTATTCGTAACCACTTCTAATAAAGATTAATGATAACTGTTTATCGAACGCAGTTGATAAGTTTAATTTTTGTGTGTTGCCGTAAATACCCGTAATTGCTACTTCCGCTTTGTTTGACGCTACTTTAGATATAACGTCAACTGATATATCGTTATCGTTAACGTAAACTACTTTACGGCATTTTCTTCCGCCCGTGATTTCGGCTACTTGTTTTTCCGCCGTACTATCACCTTTGATAGAGTAATATATATCGGTTTTTCTGGCGATTTCTAAATTATCGTCGTCGTTATCAATTAAAATAGGTACTGCTTTATAGTAAGAAACGAGTTGCGCGATTAAATTACCTAAAATATTACCGCCAATGATAGCAACGTATTCGCCTTTATTGATTTTAAGTTTATCTACTACCGTAAGTGCAAGCGAAATGTGATTTAAATAAAGCGCGTCTTTTTCAGTAACGCCTTTTGGCATAACGTTTACGTATTCTTTAGGAATAACGGTAAATTCTTTTAAAAATCCCGCGTTATCGTAAGGTTTAATACCTTTTTGAATAGCGTCTTCAGGAAGGTCGCCTTCAAGCATAGGGGAAAGGTATACTAGCGAACCTTTAGTAAAGTACGAAGACTCTAGTACCGTTTCCGAAATTTGACCTACCGCTATCGTTGACGGAGTTATAGGGTATTCCGCCTTAACGTCGCCCGTAAACAAGTCGATATCATTTTTAGTGATAAGGCATCTTGTGATTTTAACTTTAACGTCGGTTGCTTGTTCTAACTGTTCAACAGTATTAAGTTTTGTAATTTGATTTTTTGCTGTGATTTGCCAATTTATCATAATTAGTGAAATTATACACCCCTTTTGAAAATTTTGCAAGCGAATATTGCAAATAAAAATTTTTTCGAAAAAATAACTAAAAGTTATAAAAAACCGCAAATTATCCCTAATAAAAAGTTGACTTATGATATTTTTTAATATAT
>JAZURK010000246.1:0-8133 GCA_045606165.1 Christensenellaceae bacterium | reverse complement strand
CTTGTTTGGATATTATATTTAACTTGTAACGGTTTAAGGTGGTCGTAAGGGAAGTTAATTTCGTCCCAACGTTTAGAAAAGTCTGTCGACGACGATTTCATTTTCTCCACGATTTCGGGGCGTTTTTTAAGCCAATTAGGAAGATAATGCACATCGCCACGGTAGTTAACTAACATATCGCGCCACCTACCGACTAACATTTCGTTTTTATCAATATACGGCTCGTGCGCGCCAATTACACGGCAAAAGTTTTCCGCCATACCGTCAAGCCCGTAAAAACTTCCGTTAGGGCTATTGTAGTAAGGGTCTACCGAGTAATTTTCACTTATCGGCACAGTGCCGAAATCGTCAAGGTCGGTAAAGCCGTTTTGCTCCTTTTTTAAAAGGGTATGTTCTATTTTTTTATCGCGCATGGCCTTAAGCCTTTCGGCGTACGAATACATATTTAGATTTCTCCTTTAAAAATTCTTTTGACGGAACGGTAAACCCGTCGGGTTCAAGCCCTAAAGCAATTCTTTTAGAATTACCAATAGGGTGGTAAGGTAAAATTTCGTACTCAATAACGTTATTAAGCGAGTACAAAAATTTAGAAATTTCTTCAATACCTTGCTCGATTTCAGGGATAAGCGGAGTTCTAGCAATAATAGGGATATTAAGCGCGTTTAACTTTTTAAAGTTTTCTAAAATTACTTCGTTAGAAACGCCAACGTACTTTTTATGTGTTTCATTATCCCAAATTTTAAAGTCCGCCATTATAAAGTCAAGGCTTTTAAAGATTTCTTCGTTAAAGTAGATAAGCGAGGTTTCAACGGCAACGTTTATACCGTTTTGCTTGCATAAATCAATGCACTCTTTTAAAAACTCGGCTTGCGCAAGCGGTTCTCCGCCAGAAAAAGTTACGCCACCGCCTTGAGTGTAATAGGGTTTATCAAGTAAAATTTCGTTTAAAACTTCGGTTGCCGTCATATCTTTACCGCAAGTAACCCTTGCGCCCGAATAGCAACCGCTTTCGCACATATTACAGCCGATACATTTTTCGGGATAGAACAAGTTTTGCGCGTCAAACGAAATGCACTCTGGGTTATGACACCAAGCGCAGTTTAGCGGACAGCCTTTAAAAAAGACCGTCGTTCTTATTCCTTTGCCGTCGTGGTACGACGTGCGTTCAATATCGGCAATGCAACCTTTAATCACTAATTTTTTCTTCCTTACCTGATTTTGCTGATTTTATAACTGCGTCGAGTATAGCCATAACGTCCATATTCGCGTCGAGAGTAAGCATTTCAAACACGTTATCAAAACCTTGTTCTAACTGACAAGGCATATTGTTGAATTTTTCTTCTAAAGTATATTCTGGGATTTCCACTTCGTTGCCAAGTAAATCAAACGCTTTGATTTCGGCTTTTTCAAGTGCACCACCCATAGAAACTATAACGCCGTCGGTACAAATAACCATAGGTCCGGACGGAATAAGTTTTCTTGGAGTAGTCCAAGTGCCTTCAATAAACGAGAGTTTATCATCGTAGCGAATCCCCGCGCCGAAGTTATCTGCGGTATCGCCAAACGGAGTGTTTAAGTTGCCCGCCATACTCATAACGGATTTAGCGCCTTTTCCAAGATAGTATCTTGTAAACCAACAACCGTAGCAACAAATATCTAAAAGAACGCCACCGCCGTGTTCTTCTTGGTGCCACCAAGTTTTACTTCTCGTTTCGTCCGTCATTTCTTCCGCGTTAGCCGAAACGCCACGATGACGCGCGCCTTTTCCAAGCGGGCCCGTGTGTCCGTTTATATAGCGGAGTTTAATAGGTTCGCCAACGACCTTGCTGTCGATGGCTTTTTTCATTTTAATAGTGTGTTCACGCCACATAACAGGCCAGTTAACAACGGCTTTAATGCCATATTCGTTAACGTAAGACTGTATTTTTTTAGCCTCGTCTAAACTAACGGCAAGCGGTTTTTCAATAGAAACGTTGATACCGCGTTTCGCGCACTCCAAAACCACTTCGGGTTTTTGGCAGTTTTCCGTTAAAATATAGGCGATATCGGGTTTTTCTTTATCAAGCATTTCCGTATAACTTTCGTAGTAGTTGCTACAATAGTTATCCATAACGTTTTTCCTATTCCACTCGGGCGTGTAGCGAAGGGCAGGGATAGGTTCAACGCTAGAAGGTACGTCTGAAACGGCAACTAAAGTAGCGGATTTATTATCCGTAATATAACTTGCTATTTCGTTAACGTGCATATGTGAAAAGCCTATAATTACCGCTTTCATTATTTAAGTTCCTCCGCTCTAACTTCTCTACCGAGTTCAGCCGATTTATAGAAACACTCAATCGCTTTTGAAACTTCAAGGTTTTGGTGTTTTTTAATTAAATATTCTTCTTTGCCTAAAAGAGTATTGAAAATGTTTTTATACATATATCTATGTTGTTCAAAAGGAACGCCTTTAAATTCGCCGTTGTCAAACCATTTCATATCAACTTCAGTTTGGTAGCCGGCTACGTTTTTATAAAGTTTTTCCTTGTTAACTGATAAACCGCCCTTGTCACCGCAAATAACCATATCAAGGTTAGTAGTTGGAAGGTTAATAGCCCAAGAGAATTTAAAGTTAACCGTCATACCGCCTTCAAGACGCATAAAGCCCGTAGCGAAGTCTTCAACGTTAAATTCTTTATAGTCGTAAGGTCTTGGAGTAAACGTGCCCGAATACGCGCCGCTTTCCGCGATACTTAAAAGTACGTCTTCGCCCTTGTTAGCGATTTTAGTGTAAGTTTGACCGGAAACGGCCTCAACTTTTTTATCACCGACAATCCATAAAAGCGAGTCGATAAGGTGTACGCCAAGGTCGCAGAACGGTCCGCCGTAGTTATGTTCTTTCATATGGAACATACCCCAAGTAGGCACGCCTATTCTACGGATAAATTCCATATCGCTAAAGTAAACGTCGCCAAGTTCGCCTTTTTCAACGAGTTTTTTAGTGTGTTGCATATAGTTACGCCATCTCATACATTGGCAAGGGAAAAGCATTTTGCCCGTTTCTTCCGCTACCGCCCACATTTCTTCGGCGTCTTTAAGCGTTAAAGCCATAGGCTTTTCGCAGGCAACGTGGCAACCCGCCCTTAACGCTTTAATAGTCCACTCTTTGTGGTAAACGTTAGGCGTACAAACTGCAACGAAGTCAGGTTTAATTTCGTCAAGCATTTTTTGTGGGTCAACGTACCAGTTAGGAACGCCGTGGCGTTCTGCAGTGTCACGCGCCGCCTCTTCTCTAATATCCGCAACTGCAACAACTTCTAATAAGCCTTCTTTTTCAAGTGCTTTAAGCGCAGGGAAGTGCGCGCTATTACAAATCATACCCGTACCGATAAGGGCAACTCTTATTTTTTTAGACATAAAACTATCTCCTTATAATTTAACTTTTACTGTTTTATTTGTTTTTGCGGATTTTCTACCCGCGTCGTATACCGCAACCGACCAAACGTTAAGTTCAGGCGCAAGCATTATATCAGGCTCTTCTTCGCCCGCTAAAACTTTAGCAAGGTGTTTACCAAATTCTTCGTCTTGTTTAGTAGTGCCCGCGTCAATAACTTCGGTAGGCGGAACGGGTATTTTACTTTTACCGTCGTAAATCTTAACGATTGGCGAGTATCTATCGCAAACAATCGTGCCTTTCGTTCCGTGAAGAACGGGACCTGAAGGAACTTCGCCACAGTTATAAGTAGCCCAAGAGCCTTCAAGTAAACCAACGCCGTCGCCAAAGTCAATCATCATAGCGCTATAGTCTTCAACGTCGAAGTTTTTGGTAGCAAACTTTTTAGTTAAGCCTTGTACTGAAACGGGTGGTTTATTAAACATAAACACGCCGAGGATTGAACCGTAGCAAGCATAGTCGAGAATCGAGCCACCGCCCATATCCTTTTCAAGCCACCAAGAAGTTTGCGCAGTTTCGCCTATAATTTCAGGGAAAGGTCCCCAAGTAGCGGGACTGCGGTAAGTAACTTTCATAAGTTTACCTATTCTACCGCTGTCAAGGATTTTTTTAGCAAGCCTAAACGGTGGAAACCAAGCAATCGGCCAGTTAGTAAGTAAAAATACGTTGTTCTTTTTAGCAACCGCCATCATTTTTTTAGCGCCTTTTAAGTCAACGGCGAGTGGTTTTTCAACTACCACGTTGATGCCCTTTTCCATAAGATAGCAGGCGATTTCTTCGTGGTGGTGGTTAGTCGAGTTAATAATAGCAACGTCGGGTTTAAGTTCTGCAAGTTCACGGTAGTCTTGATATTCTTTTGAGCCGCCGTCTAAAAACACCTTTCTACGCGCTTCGTAGTTTTGTTTGTCGCAAGGCGGATTGGTAACTTCGGCAAAACCGACGATATCAAACGCCCCCGATTTACTTATCGCGTCGAAAAGTATAGTAGAGTGTGAGTGCGCAAGCGAAAAAAACGCAAGTTTTGGTTTGTTCATACTCATTTCTCCTTAAAAGGTAGTTTCAAGTTCTATAGATTTACCCGTTTTGATTGCTTCAGGAATTTTACACATAATTTCTAAAACGTGGCGGGCGTGTTCTGGTGAAAGGGCAGGTTTAGTGCCGTTTTCAATAGAGTCGATAAGGTCGTATAAACAACAGCATTGAGTTTGAAGTTTTTTAGGTGGTTTTACCCAAGCCATAGGCTCAATCCAACCGCGCATACCAACGGCGTCGCTATCTATATAAACTTCAGGCGGATTGTTAAGCATATAAGGTTTCGTGATTGAAATAGTACCGCGCGTGCCGTAAATTTCAACGTTAGGGCATTTGGTAGCCTTTTGCGCAAAGCCCGTGTCAACAAATCCCATTTTGCCGTTTCTAAATAAAATACTAATTAAGTATTGGTCAGGCATTTTGTCCGTTTTAATTTTCTTGCCGTCAAACGCGCCCGAACGCACCGTTCTTTCAGGGTCGGTAACTATTGCAGTACAACTAATGCTTTTAGCAGGGCCGAACATTGTAGTTACCACTTGAAGACCGTGTACGCCCATATCAACGAGCGCGCCCGCGCCTTCGTCAAAGAACCAACTAGGGTCGGCGTCGCGGTATTGGAAGTATTCAGGTCCACCGTGCGAAGTGTTGCACTTAATATAGGTAGGCGTGCCGATACCGCCGTCGTTTATTATTTGTTTAGCAACGTTTAAGTCGTAGCGTTGCGGATGAATAGGCACGCAAACGAAACCTACGCCTTTTGCTTTGGCAAGTTCCATTTGTTCGGTAAGCATTTCAACGCTAGGCGCTGCAGGTTTTTGAGAAATCAAGTGCTTGCCAGCGTTAAGAACCGCCATATTGATTTCGTGATGGGCTTGAATTGACGCCGAGTCAATCGCGATATCAAAATCACACTTTTCAATAAGTTCGTAAACGCTAGTATACCACTCTTTAGCGCCGTATTTTTTAGCCGCTTGTTCCGCTCTTTCAGGGATAATATCAACCGTAGCAACTAAAACTGCGTTTGCCTCTTTAGGAATACCGCCTAAATAGTGCCAGTTAGCAAATGCGCCACATCCAATTACGGCAACCTTCCAAACTTTTTTTTCACTCATAAAATTCACCTCAATAAAAACTTTACAAATCCAAAATTAACTGTTATTATATAGATAAATCGTGCGAAATCTTGTATTTGCACCTTTATTATATAGTTTTTGCGGTAATTTGTAAATGCACAAATGCTTATAATAATAGCACAAAATTAACATTAGGGGTTTTATGTTCTATAAATTAGATTTAGAAACTATACCAAAGGTTACGGAATTTTACTACGTTGAACGAAACACGACTTGGCGTTGCGCGGATAAAAACAACATTTTAGTATTCGTAACGAAAGGTAGGGCGTACTTTGAAATCAACGGCAAGAAAACGCTTATTAAAGAAAAACAAGCCGTTTTAATTCCCGCGGGCACACCGTACGTTAGGTCTGCAATAAAGGGGGAACTAGCAACTTTTTGTTATATTCACTTTTACACCCAAACTCCGCTTGAACCGTTAACGGAGGAAGAACTCTCGGTACTCGCCACCGAAATTGTTGAGAGCGACGTGTCCTATACTCTAGAGCACAGCGACGACCCACATCCAAGCCAATCGGCGTTTTTAAGCGACGTTTTCGCGTGTGACGAGCATTGCTTAAATCAACTTGAAGTAATCAAAAGCGAAGATTTTAAACCGTCAAATCCGTATAGGCAGTTAACGGCGTCGTTAACGCTAGGTAAACTCATTTTAAGGTACAGCAAAAACGTTATTAAAGAAGTGAACGACGGAACTTTACAAAAGGCAACGGCTTATCCCGTACCTTTACAAAAATCGCTACTTTACATACAAAAAAACTATCGTAAAAAAATCACTACCGAAGATTTAAGCGAGGTTGCGGGGGTTTCGGTACAGCATATAATAAGGCTTTTTAAAACGCACTTAAACACAACTCCGCTTTCATACGTTAATAGGTACAAAATAGCCTATGCTATGGAAATGCTCCGTCACGGAGATATTTCTATTAAAGAAATTTCTTACGAACTAGGCTTTGAAAGTCCTAACTATTTTAGTAGACTATTTAAAAAACAAGAAAAAATGTCCCCGTCGTCAAGGCGTGGCGTAATAAATAATTACGACAAGGAGAAAAAATGATACTTTCAATAGGTGAGATTTTAGCCGACGTTATCGACGATAACGGCAAAAAACAAAAATACACGGGTGGCGCGCCTTTCAACTTAATAGTAAACGCAAAGCGTAGCGGAGCAACCGCTGGTTTTATAGGTCGAGTTGGAAATGACGAAACGGGTAAGTTTTTAATAGAAGAAACTTCAAAATACGGCTTAAACTATCTTGATATACAAGTAGACAATAACCGCAACACCACTTTGGCGCTAGTTACCTTAACTGACGGCGAAAGGGACTTTAAATTTATAAGACAGGACACTGCGGACTATAATATAGATTTTGATAGCATAGATTTTTCTAAATATGAAGATTTAAAAATTATCCATTTAGGCTCGCTTATGTTATCTGAAAAATCGGGCGTGGAACTTGCTAATAAAATCGTAAACAAGGCAAAAAGTTTAGGGGTTAAACTTTCTTTCGACGTAAATTTTAGAACGGATATTTTTAAAGATGAAGATAGCGCGAAAGCCACTTATTTGCCGTTTATTGAAAACGCGGATATCGTGAAGTTTTCCGACGACGAACTTTTACTTTTTACTAGCGAAACGGACGTCTTCGCGGGGTGTAAAAAACTTGCAAAACAAGGCCAATTAATCGTAGTTACGCTTGGTAAAAAGGGCAGTTTTTACTATCTTGACGGCGAAAGCGGTTTGGTGGAAACTATGCCTGTATCGCCTATTGACACAACGGGTGCGGGCGACGCCTTTTACGGTACTTTTTTAGCGGGTATTGAAAGCGTAGAATACACCGATAAAAATATAAAAACCGCTATGAAACTCGCTAATGAAAACGGCGCTAAAACTACTTTATTTAAAGGAGCAATCAAATTATGAAAGATATAAAACAACTTGTAAAAGAACCTATATTTTTTGAAAGAAATAGGGTGTATAGAATATACGAAGGCGGTGCGCCTTATAAAGAATTTTTCGGTGACGGCTATGACGACGGCACGGATAACTTTTTCCCTGAAGAGTGGATTGCTAGCAAGGTAAAAGCAATCAACCCACGCTACTTTGGCAAGCGCGACGGCGTTTCGGTAATCAAGGGCACGGATATCTTTTTTGACGACCTTTTAAACGAATATAAAGAAGAACTTTTAGGCAACAGAAAATACGACTGTTTAGTTAAATATTTAGATAGCGCGGTAAGACTTCCTTTCCAAGTCCACCCAACTAAAGAGTTTTCGCTTAAGCACTTTAACAGTCCTTACGGCAAAACGGAGGCGTGGCTAGTTGTAAAAACTCGCCCGGGCGCTAAACTTTACTTTGGTTTTAAAGATAAAATCACTAAAGACCAACTTGCCGAACTTGAAGAAAGAAGTGAAATCGAAAAAGACATTATGGGCAATCTACTCGCTGGCGTAGAGGTAGAAGTCGGCGACGTTTGGCTTATCAAAGCGGGGCTTATCCACGCGATTGGCGCGGGCTGTACTATCGTTGAAATTCAAG
>JAZURK010000245.1:0-6002 GCA_045606165.1 Christensenellaceae bacterium | reverse complement strand
ATCAAGTTCTCTAATAGGCGAAATAGTTTCTTCGTGAAGAACGCTTGCGCCCATGTACGAAAGTTCACGGAGTTCATCGTAAGTAATTTCTTCTACGCCGATAGGGTCTTTAACAATTCTTGGGTCCGCCATTAAAAGTCCGCTAACGTCAGTCCAGTTTTCATAAAGTTTAGCGTTAACAGCCATCGCCATAATTGAACCCGTAATATCAGAACCACCCCTAGAGAAAAGTTTTACTTCGCCCGTAGGGAACGCGCCGTAAAAACCAGGTACTACAATTTTGTTATAGGTAGCAAAAGCCGACCTAACCGCTTCGGCAGTTTTTTCTTCGTTTAAAGAGCCGTCGTAGTTAAAACAAACAACGTCTTGAGCGTCAACAAAAGTATAACCAAGATATACAGCCATAAGTTTAGCGCATAAGTATTCGCCCCTACTAACTATATATTGTTGGTTAGTACCCGCTTTGATGTTTTCTTTGATTTTATCGAATTCTTTTGAAATATCGATAGGTAAATCAAGTTCGTTTCTAATTTCTTCGTATCTGTTTGCAATGAGCGAGAAGATATTAGAATAATCTACGCCGTAACGTATGTGTTCGGAAAGAAGATAGAGTAAATCTGTAATTTTATTATCTTTACTAAATCTTTTACCAAGCGCCGAAACGACTACTATTCTACGGCTATCGTCGCTATCGATTATATTTTTAATTTTTTTGAATTGTTCGGAACTTGCAACTGAAGAACCGCCAAATTTAACTACTTTTATCATATTTTATCCGCTTTAATTAAAGCCTCCGCAATTTGAACGGCGTTTGCTGCCGCACCTTTTCTAATGTTATCGCTTACGCAATAGAACAATATACCGTTGTCGCAAGATAAATCTTTTCTAATTCTACCAACGTAAACGGCGTCGTTATCGTTAGCGATAGTTGAAACGGGATATTTGTTGTTTTTAAAGTCGTCAACTACAACAATGCCCTTTTGAGAACTAAACGCCTCTCTAACTTCGTCTAAAGTGAAAGGTTTATCAAGTTCTACCATAATAGATACCGCGTGAGCGTTAAGTACGGGAACTCTTACGCAAGTAGCAGATACAGGAAGGTTAGGCATATTTAAAATCTTTCTCGTTTCGTTTACCATTTTAATTTCTTCTTTAGTGTAACCGTCGTCAAGGAAAACGTCGATATGAGGGATACAAGTTTGAGAAATATTGTATGGATAAAACTCTGGTTCTTCGCCCTTTAAAGTTTTAATTAAATCGTTTTTACCCTTTTGACCGCTACCAGAAACTGCTTGATAAGTAGAGTAAACTACCCTTTTTAAACCGAACTTATCGTTGAGCGGTTTAAGTGGAAGAACTGATTGAATAGTGCTACAGTTAGGGTTAGCAACGATTTTTCTAGCGTTATCAAATGCGTCAAGGTTGATTTCAGGAACGATTAAAGCACATTCCTTAACCATACGCCAAGCGCTAGAGTTATCAATAACTACCGCACCGCTTTTTTCCGCTTCGGGCGCCCATTTTTCACTAACTGAACCACCAGCGCTAAAAAGTGCGATTTCAATACCGTCAAAGCAACCTTCTTTAAGTGCTTTTACCGTGTAATCTTGACCCGCGAATTGTACTGTTTTACCAGCGCTTCTTTCTGATGCAAATAAAGTTAAAGTTTCAATTGGGAAGTTATATTCGTCTAAAACTTTTAAGAAAGTTGAACCTACTAAACCTGTTGCGCCTACAACGGCAACGTGATATTTTTTCATAATACTTTTACTCCTTTATAATTAATCGAAAATTCTTGCAACGAAATCGTATTCACACGCGCATTTTTCTAAACCTTTTACGATTTTACCAACGCCGTTTTCAACAACGTAGTAATTAGCGTCTTTAGTGAAGTTAGAAACGTTAAAAGAATTTTTATTTTCAAAATAATATTGTTCGCTCTTTGATAAAATTCTTTGAATATCGGCAACCATAGCGGTAGCGGTTGGGAATTTACCCGCGCCTTTACCATAAAAACCAAGTAAATCGTTTGTGCTTGCTTGATAGTAGACCGCGTTGAATTCGTAACTTACGCGCGAAAGTGGGTTTTTGCTTGTTACGAGTACTGGTTCAACTGCAATTTTTACGTTTTCGCCGTCAAGCCTACTTTCAGCAACGAATTTTAAAACGTAGCCTTGTTTTTTAATACCGTCTAAAATTTCTTTAGTAACTTTTGTAATTCCGTAGTGGTAAATCGACGAATAAGGAACGTAACCGCCGTAAGCGATGCTAGATAAAATACAAATTTTACGGAGCATATCAAGACCTTCAAGGTCGGCAGTTGCATCGGCTTCGGCAAAACCGAGTTCTTTTGCTTTTAAAAGGGCTTCGTCAAGAGAAATACCCTCGTTATTCATTCTCGTTAAAATGTAGTTAGTAGTGCCGTTGATAATACCGTACACCCTGCTTATGCTATTAATTTTAACGCTATCAATAAGCGAGCATATAAGCGGAATACCACCGCCAACAGACGCTTCACACATAAAGTATACGCCGTTTTCTTTTGCTAAAGAATAGAATTCTTCTAAATGCTTGCTAACTACTTCTTTATTTGAAGTAACGACGTTCTTTTTATTTAAAAGTGCCATTTTGATGCATTTGTATGGGAATTCATCGCCACCCATCGCTTCAACAACGGTATCAATATTAGGATTTGCGCATACGTCTTCAATGGTTTCGGCAAACCTTTCTTTAAGCATTTCTTTTTTTACAGGTAAATCAAAAACTTTTAAAACCTTAACGTCTTTATCCTTAATATTATCAATTAAGTTAAGAACGCCACTTCCTATGTTTCCGCAACCGAGTATTCCTACGTTCATAAAAATTTTCTCCTTTATATTATTCCACTGCTAAAAGTGAAACTTCTTTAATTTTTGGTAATTTTTTAAGGTTTGATATAAGGTCGTATATCGAAACCGTTAAATCTTTAGTATCAAGTGTAACGGTAATGTAGGCAAGATTGTGTATAGGCATATCTTGGTTAATGGTTAAGATATTGCCTTGCAAACTTGCTATCGTGTTTAAAATTGAAGAAAGTACGCCCTTTTCATTTTCCGCGCGGAGCGAAATTATCGCCTTCCTACCGTAAGCTTCTGAAAGTTCAAACACCTTGTCTTTATACTTATAGAAAGTAGAACGGCTAATTCCTAAAATTTTACATACGTCGCTTACGTTCTTACCTTCTTGTTCTACAAGTTTAACCGCTTCAACAACTTGTTCATAGTACGGCGGTAAAACCGTTTTATCAACAAGCAAAAATGTATTTTTACTCATATTATTCTATCAAAAGTTATAGTCTATAACTTTTGCCCCAACGTCGTCACACTTGAGTTCTTTAACTTTCCACTTAACTCCGCCTATTTCTTTAGGAAGTTTGTAGTTAAGTCCGCCTTCTAATCCAACCGCTAAAAGCGAAGGACCCGAACCGCTAATCGCTACCGCGTACCCAAGACTTTCTAACACGCTTTTCAACTCTTCAGCACCTTTGATAAGCGGTAACCTATAAGGTTCGTGGAGTTTATCTTCAAATACCGCTTTAATCTTATCTAAATCACCTGTAAAGAAAGCCGTTTGTAAAAGGGCTACCCTTGAGAGATTGAAAATAACGTCTTCACGCGAATATTCGCTTGGTAAAGTTCCCCTTGATTTTTTAGTGTTCGTTTCAAAGTTAGGTATAAGCGCAAACGTTTTGAGTTTACGATTAGGCTTTATTTTAGAATAAACGACTTCACCATTTTTAAGCACGCACGACGAAACAAGACCGCCAACGAATGCGGGAACTACGTTATCAGGGTGACCTTCAAGTTCTACCATAATTGATAAAAGTTGACTTTCATCAAGTAAATTTTTAAGCATATAGTTAGCGCCTAAAACGCCCGCAACTATACAAGTAGAACTACTGCCAAGACCCTTTGAAGTTTGTATACTGCACTTGTTTAAAGTAATTTTGCAAGGAACGTAATCCCTACCCGTTACTTCAAACACTCTTTTATACGCTTTGTAAACAAGGTTATTTTCGTTAGAACCTTTAAAGCCAACCAATTCGTCAACCGAATTACTTTCGAAAACAAAAGAGTTATAAAGGTTAAACGCTATACCCGAACTATCAAAAGCCGAACCTAAATTAGCAGAAGACGCAGGAACTTTAACTTCCACTTTTAAATCTTCGTACTTAACGATTTTAGAAATTTCTTCTTTGGTTTTTAAAATCGTAGGCTTGATTGAGTGTTTAAGTTTAGATATTCCAAACGGAATAGTCGTTTTAGTAAAATTAGCAATATCGCTAATAAGTGTAAATTCGCTTTTGTTTTCGTTTAAGCCAAGCGCTTTAGCAACGGTAAATGGGAACTTGTAAGGGCTTGCAGTTGAAACGATAATAGTATTAACCGATTTATCCCCTACTTTTTTATAACAGTCGTAAGCAACGGCTGTATGTGGGTCGATAAGATAGTTAAGTTCGTTAAACGCTTCGCCTATCGTTTTTATAGTTTGCGTTTCATCGGTAAAATTACCAACGAAATCACCTAAAAAGGCTTTTTCAGTTTCGTTTAAAGTGTAAACGCATTTTTCTTTTAATTCCTTCATAAGATAAGCGCATCTATCCCCGTCTTTACCCGTTGCGAGATATACGAGCCTTTCAAGGTTAGAAGAAACTAAAATATCCATCGCTGGAGAGTTGGATTTTTTAAACTCCCTTAATCTATTGTAAACGCCCGTATTAAAGAAATCTGTTAAAACGTTGTTAACGTTAGACGCGCAAATAAATTTTCTAATAGGAAGACCTATTTCTTTAGCAAGGTACGCCGCAAAAATATCACCGAAGTTACCAGTAGGCACGCAAACGTCAAACTGTTCACCCGCTTTAAGCGAGCCGTTTTTAATACATTCAGCGTACGCAAAAACGTAGTATATAACTTGCGGAATAAGTCTGCCGATATTTATAGAGTTAGCCGAAGAAAGTATTACGCCGTTATCTTTAGGATACGAAGAAAATACTTCTTTTACGAAAGTTTGGCAATCGTCGAAATTACCTTTAACCGCGTAAGCGTGTGTACGAGCGTTGGTATAATAAAGCATTTGCTTTTCTTGAATTTCACTTACGCCACCGTCGGGATATAAAACTACGGTATCAAACGCCGAACTTCTACCAAAACTAGATAAAGCAGCGCCACCCGTATCTCCGGAAGTAGCAACCAAGATAAGCGATTTATCCTTTACGCCGTTTTTCTTTTTAGCAATTTCTATTAAAAACGGTAAAATAGTAAGCGCCATATCCTTAAACGCAAGCGTTGGGCCGTGGTGTAATTCTAAAAACGAACAATTTTGAAAAGTTTGAACTTTTGCAAAACACTCGTTAAAATTAGCGCGATTGTACGCTTTAGAAATAGCGTAATCAATTTCACTTTCCGTATAATCGTCTAAAAACAAAGTAAATACTTGTTTAGCAATTTCCGTATAATTTTTACCTAAACAATTATCAATATTGAGTTTTGGCATAACTTCGGGAATAAACAAACCACCGTTATCGGCTAAACCTTTTAAAACGGCTTGGCTTGCCGTAAGTTTTTCTTGTCCCCTAGTACTTACATACATAATTAAACCCTCTTTAAACTAAATAAATATATCATACATAATAATATATATCCTTAAAAATTACAACTGTTTTTAAGGTGTTTTACAAAATTATTTTGTAGGCGTACAAAATACGGTAGTTTGCACACCGCACACACACGGTTTTTAAATAAAGTTAAATTTTTACCCGTTTTTTAAGAAAAAAAGCAAAAAAATAATGACTGCGTGTTTAAGTCGCAGTCATTTTAAATTTAGTTAATTTAGGTTATATCTTTGAAGATAATTTGTTAGATTATTACACGATTTGACGGATAAAACGGTGGAAAAGACACGCGTTATTGTGTAGGCGCGTACTTGGAAAGTACGAAACGGAACAAAACGCAAAGTATTTT
>JAZURK010000244.1:0-7570 GCA_045606165.1 Christensenellaceae bacterium | reverse complement strand
AAAATCACAGACGTAAGGGTACGCATAGTACAAAAAGAAGACAGCAAGCTTAAAGCAGTTGCATCTATAACTTTTGACGATTGTTTCGTAGTGCACGACATTAAAGTTATAGAAGGTCAAGAAGGCAATTTTATTGCTATGCCTTCAAGAAAAGGCGCAGACGGTAAATATAACGACATAGTTCACCCTATCAACACCGAAACTCGCCAAACTATTATTGAAGCTGTATTAAACGCATACAACGTAGAAAAAGACAAACCAGCAGAATAAAAAACGCCTTGCAAAAAGCAAGGCGTTTTTAATGTAAAAAGTAATAGTGAATAAGTAATAAGTGTGGATAAAATCTATATACGATAAAAGCGTTTGACTAAACTGTCAAACGCTTTGTTTTATTAAGTTTAATGATGCACTTATTTAAAGGGCTAGATGCAAGCAAGACAAGGCACAAAAAAAATGCAGGTCGCAATTAACCTTACTGGTTATTGCGGACTGCATTTTTTGAAGTAACGCCGTATAACGACGCTTATACGCTTTTAAATTATTTTTTGCCAAACAATTTCTTAACAAAAGGTGGGATTTCTTTTTTAGGTGGTTCTTCTTTAACAACTTCAGGTTCTTCTACCTTTTGTTCTTCTTCTAAAGCGGGTTCTTCTACCGCTATTGGTTCTTGAACTTGTGGCTTAACAGGCTCGAAATTTAAAATTCTTGATTCTTGTGATTGTTCGTTATCAATAAAGCCCGTTGCAATGATAGTGATAATGACTTCATCTTGAAGGTCTGGCGAAGTATTTGTTCCCCAAATGATATTAGCCGAATAATCTACTACGCCGTGGATAAGGCTTGTAGCCTCGTTAACGTCGCCAAGTGACATTTTAGGGTCGCCCGTAATATTCAAAATAATATTTCTTGCGCCTTCAATAGTGGTTTCAAGCATTGGCGAAGATACCGCTTGACGAACCGCCTCTACGATTTTGTTTTCGCCTTTTGCCCTACCAACACCCATATGCGCTAAACCTTGACCTTGGATTACCGCTTTAATATCGGCAAAGTCAAGATTGATAAGACCTGGCATTGTAATAAGGTCGGAAATACCGCAAATTGCTTGTTTTAAGTTATTGTCAGCAATTCTAAACGCGTCAATCATAGAAACGTTTTTATCAAGAGAATCTAAAAGTTTATCGTTAGGGATTACGATTAACGTATCAACGAATTTAGCAAGGTTTGCAATACCGCGTTTAGCGTTTTCTTCACGGCGCTTACCTTCGAAAGCAAACGGTTTAGTAACAACCGCAACCGTAACACAACCTTTTTCTTTAGCAATTCTTGCAACTACAGGCGCTGCACCGGTACCAGTACCGCCACCCATACCTGCGGTAATAAATAAAAGGTTAACACCTTCTAAAAGTTCTTCGATTTCTTGTCTTGATTCTTCCGCTGCTTTTTCACCGATTTCCGGATAAGAACCCGCGCCTAAACCTTTAGTTTTTTCTTTACCGATTTGAAGTCTATTTTTAGGGTCGGCATGAGATAACATAAGCGCTTGTAAATCTGTATTAATCGCAACGAATTCCGCGCCTTGAATATTTTCATCAAGCATACGGTTAATAGCGTTATTACCGCCACCGCCTACGCCGATTACTTTGATTTTACAAACGTTTAAGTTAGGGTTTGCTGTGTTAAATTCTTCATTGAACATATTAAAAAATACTCCTTATGTGAAAAAGATTTTGTTTGTGTTATATTTGTGCGCCACGAAAAGTAGCGAAAGTTTAGCTGAATAAATAGGTTTATTATAGTGCGGTAATGCAGGCGCAACCGTTTTAGGTAAAACGCCTAATCTTGAAGAAAGGTATTCTACCGCGCCCCTTATCATACAAACACCACCGCCCGTAAAATAAGTTTCAACGTCGCTTGGAACGTTAAGGGTGCAAGCGGATATTGCCCTATCCGCCCTTTCTGCTATGCTATCTAAAAGGTCTTTAGCAACTTCGTTTGCCCTATCGCGAGAAAACGTATAGTCACCAAGAACTTTATCGTCAACGATATAAGTAGCCGTGTAGTTTTCTTTTAAGCCGAGGTTAAGTTTGCGTTTTAAAATTTCGGCCACGTCGAAATCGCACGAAAACTTGTCCATTAAATACGCGGTAATAAGTCCACCGCCAAGCGGGAAAGAACTAGAGTATAATAATCCCTCGCCACACGCTATTGAAAGCGAAGTGGTAGCACTGCCTACGTCAATTAAAATCTTGCATTCGTCAAGTTGTGACGCTGGAAATAAATATTGCGATTCAGCAAAGTCTTCCGCTATAAAGTGGATAGTTTTAACGCCTTGCTTAATAAGTATACCACTAATAACTTCCTTGAAATTGTTGTTTACTAGCGAATAGGATAATCTAGCGCCTAAAGAAGAACATTTCTTGCCGATTGGCTTGTGTGTTTTAACGTTATCTACAACGTAATAAACGGCTGAACGGTGGATAAGCGAATAATCGCAATCCGTTTTATCAAAACCGAGTTCGTAAAGGGTTTTAAGTTCGTTTACCCCTACCGTTTTATACTTGTTAAAAGTAACGCGGTAGTTTTTGGAAATAACTTTAGTAAACTCGCCCGGAACACCTACGAATATTTTAGTTATAGCGCTTAACATAGACTTATCTTTAACGCGTTTGATAAGAGTTGCTATCCTATCTTCAAGCGACTTAACGTCAGTAAACTCGCCATCGTAAAAAGCGTAGTAATCTTCCGTTTCCTTCGCCCTAAACGCAAAAGTGCCGTTAACGCATTTTTCGCCTATTATTAAACTGATTTTTGACGTACCTATTTCTAGTACTGCTAAACAATCTTTAAGCATAATTACCTTTATTGTATATTATACAATAAGACCTTAAACTTGTCAAGGTCTTATTTTTATGTTTTATTAAGTTCCTATTATAATTTCATTAGACGATTCAAGAACGTTAACAAAATATTCGGTAGTGTCGCCTTTGTTGATTGAATTGTTATAAAACTCAAAGGCTTTTGAAAGTTTTTCATCCGTTCTAACATCCGCTTTATCAATGTTGATTACCATACCTTCACGCATGGTTAACGTCAACCTTCTAAAGTAGAATTTTTCTTTCTTTACCGTTACGGAAATCGAGCCTATATCTCCACTTTTCTCAAAAAGGGCTTGTACGTTATTGAGTAAATATGAAGTGGTTTTTTCGTCGTGAATAACAAATTCTTCGCCAACCTTTAAGGTGTTAGTATCGATATCGGCAATATTGAAATTAAAAAGTAAGTTTCTATCTCCGTTAACGTTGTTGACGTTTTCGGTTTTTTTTGCTAAAACGTGTAATTCTTCATCAAGAACGTAATAACTGTCGTTATACTTAATAGCAAATTTTTCTACCCTTTCTTCAATAAAAACTTCAAGTTTGTTAGGATATTTTTTATTAATTTTTACAACTTTAGCGTAGCTTGAAATCGCGTTTACTTGGCTTTCAATCTTCTCGGTAGAAATAGTTAATAGGTTTTTACCTTCGTATTCGTTAAGTAAACTTTCAACCTTGTCCGCTACCCGTTCGTTAGAGCCTTGAACGGATTTTACGTCAACGGAAATCTCGGCAGTTTGGAATATGGCGAAAAAGCATATCACAAATGCCGTAAAAAATATCATTGACGTAACGAAAACAAGTAGTCTTTTGTATTTCATAACCTAATCTATCCTTTTAACGTCCGCGCCAAGCAGACTTAATTTTTGAGCAAAATCAACGTAACCGCGCTCGATAATTTGCGAATCTTCAACGGTTGTTTCCCCAATCGCTTTAAGCCCCGCTATAACCATTGCCGCACCACCTCTTAAATCTAGCGCTTTTACTTTTGCGCCGTATAGCGCTGGTACACCTTCAATGATAGCACGTTTACCTAAAAGTTTTACTTTCGCGCCGAACTTTGTAAGTTCGTGGAGTTGGTTAAACCTATTATCAAAAATACTTTCTTCAATAACGGTTACACCTTTAAGCGTTGACGAGTACACCGAAAACTGCGGTTGTAAGTCGGTTGGAAAGTATGGGTACGGCTCGGTTTTTAAATATCCGTGACTTTTACCTATCCCAATTGACTTTATATATATTCTATCATTAAATACAGTAATTTTGCAAGCATTATTATAAATTTTTTTAATTAATGCACTATTATGCGAAAAATCTGCATTTTTGATAAGAATTTCGCCACCCGTAGTCATAGTGCTTAAAATAAAAGTGCCAACTTCTATCCTATCGCTTATTGGCGTAAACGGCGTGTTTTGCCTAGTTAATTTTTTTACTCCTTCGATTTGAATAGTAGAAGTCCCCGCGCCTTTAATTTTTGCACCCAATCCGTTAAGGAAATCGGCTAAACACACGACTTCCGGTTCTTGAGCGCAGTTTTTTATTAAGGTAGTTCCTTCACCAAGCACCGCGGTAATTATCAAATTTTCGGTAACACCTACGCTTTTACACTTTAAAGTTATTTCTTTACCGATAATCTTATCGCAACTTAACGTGATTTTATCTTCCTCGCACGATAGTTTAGCGCCTAAACTTTCAAGCCCATCCAAATGCATATCGATAGGTCGAGAACCTATATTGCACCCGCCTGAAGAATAAAATTCCACCTTTTTAACACGTGAAAGCACACCGCCCGTCATAAACACGGACGCGCGTATTTTTGAAGATAATTCCTTTGATATTTCACTTTTATGTACGCTAGAACAGTCTACGAATAGCGTTGAGCCTTCGAAACGATACTTTCCGCCTAAATCTTTAACGATTTCTAGCATAACTAAAACGTCTAGAAGTTTAGGCGCGTTTAAAAACGCTACTTCAAAATCCAATAATACGGTAGATGCAATTAGCGGTAACATAGCGTTCTTTGCGCATTGAATATCTACTTCGCCGTATAGTTTTTTACCGCCGTTAATCACAAACTTACCCATTTAACACCTCTTTACTTTATAGTTTATGAAGGGTTAACGGTATAAGTTAAAATTAAACCGTATCTTTATTTTTTGATACGTTATATAAAAGCCCAAAAGCCGACATATAAACGATAAGCGAAGTATTGCCCGCGCTAATTAGTGGAAACGGTAAACCCGTTGGCGGAATACTTCCCATAACGACTAGCGCGTTTACGCAAACTTGAATAATAAATATCACCGTGATTCCCGTGCCTAACATATAACCGAAATAATCGTTACACCTTATACTCGCTTTCATTCCCCTAATAAGTAAGAAAATAAAAGCCAAAAACAGCAAAGACGTTCCAACGAAACCAAACTCTTCCCCGATAACCGAAAGGATAAAATCACTTTCAGCAAATGGCAAGAATTTGAATTTTTGGCGAGAATTAAAAAGCCCTACGCCAAACCAACCTCCGCTACCCAAAGCGTAAAGAGATTGTATTAATTGGTAACCCTCGCCTTTTGGCGATGCCCAAGGATTTAAAAACGCCATAAGCCGTTTCATACGGTAAGGCTCGGCTATAATTAAAACTGGCGCTAAACAAACTAGTGGTAATATTAAATACAGTAAATATTTAATTTTTACGCCCGATAAAAACAACATACATACCATAAGCCCCATAATGCATACGGTAATACTCATATTCGGCTCTAGCATTATCAAAACCGCAAGGATAACACCTATTAAAATCACGGGGATTACTCCCATAAAACGCTCGGTGCGATTGTGATTTTTATTAAAGTAACCACTAACGAAAATTATGTACGCAAACTTGGCTATTTCCGACGGTTGAATAGTGAAAACACCAAGATTAAGCCAACGCCGTGCGCCGTAGTTTTCCACACCTAACGGGGTAAAAACAAGGGCTAAAAGTATAAAGGAAAAAACTATAAGCCAAACCCTTAATTTTTCTAGTTTTTTATAGTCTATTTTTGAAAACACTATAAATCCAACCGCGCCTAAAACAAAGCCTATAATTTGTTTGTTAAGATAAAAAAACTCATTACCATACTGCGCTTTAGCAAAGTATTTTGAAGAAGAATACACCATTACAAGCCCGAAAATCGAAATAGCAAAAACCGTTAATGGTATAAATAAATCCCCGCGTTTTTTATTTAAAGGAATTAACGATTTCAATGAATTTATCTCCCCTTTCCTCGTATCCACTAAACAAATCGAAACTTGAAGTTGCTGGCGAAAACAGTACGCTGTAGCCGTTTTTTGCTAGGTCTTTAGCCACCTTTATTGCCAAAGTAAAATCCCTAACGACCGAAACGTTATCATACCCCGCTTTTATTGCCGAATTATACATTTTATTAGCGGAATTACCCGTTATTACCACTTGCTTAACGTTGCCGTTTTCTTTGATTAAATTAAAAGTTTCATCGTAGTTAAAGCCTTTATCGTAGCCACCGATAATCAAAATGGTTGGCGAAGTCATCGTTTCTACTGCCTTTATACAAGAATCGGGGTTAGTCGACTTTGAATCGTTATAAAAAGTAACCCCATCAATCTCTTCGACTTGTTGTATGCGGTGTTTAACACCTTTAAACGTCATTATTCCTTTTTTTATTTCTTCGCAGTTAATTCCAAGCAGTCTAGAAATACAAATAACCGCTAAAATATTAGATAAATTATGTACCCCTTCTAAAGAAACGTCGCTAACCTTTAACACAACTTCGCCTTGATAATAAATAATTCCGTCTTCAATAAAGCAATCCGCAACCTTATTATCTTTAGAAAACCAAATTACTTTACCGCGAGTTTTTGACGCCGAATCTTTAACGTTTTCATCGTCGTAATTTAATACCGCGTATTCGCTTTCGCGCAAATTCATAATAAGTTTGCGTTTTAAAAACAAATAGTTTTCCATATTGTAGTGTCTATCTAAATGGTCGGGCGTTACGTTTAATATGCACGCTATATGCGGTGTAAACCTTGCTATAGTTTCAAGTTGAAAACTTGATACTTCAACTACGCCTATAGTATCATCGGCAAACTCGCTTACCATTGAAGATAAAGGCGTTCCAACGTTACCTAGTAATAAGTTGTCTTGATTTGCCGTTGTTAATAAATGCGAAAGCATAGAACAAACGGTAGTTTTACCATTAGTTCCCGTTACCGCTACTAGCGGACTAGTTATAAAATAACTAGCAAGTTCAATCTCGCCTATAATCCTCTTTTTTAAGACGCGCGCTTTTACGGCTATCTCGTTATCAACGGGCACGCCTGGGCTTAACACAACTACGTCGACTATTTCAAGCGTTTTAAGAGCGTCTATAACCGACAAACCGCCAAGAGAAACTATCTCGTTTATATTTTCTTGAGATTGCGAAATTTTGGCGTCGTCGTAAACGTATACTTTCGCTCCTTTTTCTAGAAGAAGTTTACTAACGCTTAACCCGCTTTTTTTCATACCTACTATTAAAAACGAAGTTTTTTTACAATACATAAACCACCTAAATTAACGTTATTATTACGATTATACTTACGATAGAAGTAAAAAACAAATACCCGAACGAAATTTTACTTTCGCTATAGTCTTTGTGCTGTAAATGATGATGAAACGGAGCCATTAAAAATATTCT
>JAZURK010000243.1:0-3362 GCA_045606165.1 Christensenellaceae bacterium | reverse complement strand
ATTTAGCGCTTATAAACGTTAATTGTTTTATATCAAATGAAATTAAATATTTAAGTGTAAAAACCGACTTGAATTTAATTAATTGTAATGAAAATTTTAAAAGTTTAAAGTTAAAATTCACGTTTTCCTTTAATTTGGTAGGTATATTATGTAAAATTATAGGTAGCCTAGTTAATAAGGGGAATATTTTTAATGTTCAAAAACAACAATCGTAAAAACAGCGAAGTAGTAAATTCTAATATAAACGAATTATCAAAAATTATCGACGTAAATTCCGTTATAGGTAAGCCTATAATTACGCAATCTAACGCTACGGTAATTCCGGTATCGAAATTAACGGTTGCTTACCTTGGTGGAAACGGTGAGTATGGTAGCGTTAATATTTTTTCAAGTAACACTCATCCGTCAGCATCAGGTAACGGTGGAATAGTAAACGTAAACCCAATAGGTTTTTTATATATCGACGGAAGTACTTGCAAGTACGTAAAAACTAATGACGACACGGTTGATTTAGTGTTTGATAAAGCAACCGATTTTTTAAAAAAGGCCATTGATGAAAAGAATTAAAAAGTTTGTATATTTTTCGATTATTACTGTAATAATAAATATTTTTCTATTAAATTTTAGCGCGCAAAATACAAAGGCGTATACGGTTTCTCAAGCCGAATGTGTTATAGAACTTAACAGTAATCGAATAATTTATTCTAAAAATGAAAACGCTAAACTTCCAATGGCGTCAACTACTAAAATTTTAACGGCTTTAACGGTAATTGAAAACTATAATTTAGATAAAATTATAACCGTACCCAAAAAAGCAGTGGGGATTGAAGGTTCTAGCATATATTTAAGAGAAGGCGAGCATTTATCGGTAAAAGAATTGCTTTACGGCTTAATGTTAAGAAGTGGTAACGATTGCGCTGAATGTTTAGCGTTAACTTGTGGTAACGGAAAAGAAGAATTTATAGATTTAATGAACAAAACCGCACGTAAATACGGTGCAAATAATTCAAATTTTACTAATCCACACGGTTTACATGATAAAAATCATTATACAACCGCTTACGACTTATGCTTAATATCGTTAAACGCTATGAAAAACCCAATTTTTAAAGAAATCGTATCAACTAAACGGATAGAAATTTCTAACGAAGGATATTCGTATAAACGTTTGCTTATAAATAAAAATAAAATGCTAGCGACTTTTGACGGTTGTAACGGCGTAAAAACTGGGTATACTAAAACTGCGGGGCGGTGTTTAGTTTCGTCTGCTGAAAGAGATGGCGCTAACTACGTTTGCGTGGTAATAAATAGCCCTCAAATGTGGGAAAGGTCGCAAGAATTACTAAATTATTGTTTTAATAACTATTCTTTAAAAGAAATAGTTAACGTTGACGATTATAATAACCGCATCTATACCGCTAGTAACGGAAAACCTTTCACGATAACAATGTATAAAAATTTTAATTACCCGTTAACGGAAAGTGAAGTTAATGCAATAAATATTAAAATAAATGGGCAAAATTATCAAGATTTCATAAAAAATCCTACTAAAAATGGCATTTTTGAAGTTTTCCTTGAAAATAAGTTGATTTTTTCGCAAAATATCTTTATTCTATTTAGTAAGAAATAAATTGAATTAAGGTGTTTTATGAGAATTAATAAATTTTTAGCGGAATGTGGCGTAGCAAGTAGGCGTAATTGCGACCAATTAATTAAGGACGGTTTAGTTACCATTAACGGCAAAGTTGCAACGCTTGGTATGGAAGTTGATGAACTTCACGATAGCGTTTCAGTTGACGGTAAAAAAATTAACGCAATTAAAAAATATTCGTACTATATGATGAATAAGCCAAAAGGCTACGTTTGCACAGTAAAAGACGATAAAGATAGAAAAACTGTAATGGACTTATTACCGCCAAGCGTTGGTAGGGTGTTTCCTGTTGGGAGGCTCGACTACGATAGTGAAGGCTTACTTTTATTTACTAACGACGGTGATTTATCCAATAGACTTATGCATCCGTCTAGTGAAATTCCTAAAACTTACCTTGTAAAAATTGAAGGTTCTATTCCTGACGAGGCTATTGAAAAATTAAAACGCGGTGTTGTAATCGACGGAGTAAAAACTAAAAAATGTAACATTAAAATTGTTGATGAAACCAAAAGTTTTACAAAATTTCACGTCACTGTTACCGAGGGAAGAAATAGAGAAATCCGTAAAATGTTTTTAACCGTTGGTAAAGAAGTAAAATTCTTAAAGCGTATTAAAATAGGCGATTTAGGACTTGGCAGTTTAAACCGTGGTGACGTAAGAAAACTCACAAAAGAAGAAGTTGAATATTTAAAAAACGTATAAAATTAGTGGATTTTTTGCAAATTTAACTTTCGCCTTGCTTTTATATTTACATAAGGGCGAAACATGAACGAAAAAAATTTAAAACCGTTAATAATAATTTTAATAGCGTTTTTATGCGCGGTGGCGTTTATTGGTTGTATGTATTACGAAAAAGCTGTGCAAACCTTTAACCCTATGCAAGTAAAACTAAAGGTAGTTAGTATGAACGAAAATAACGCAAGTTACCTTGAACTTAAAAAATCGCTTAAAGAAAAATATTCTAATCAGTTTTTGGCAATGCTAAAGGACGCTAAAGCTGATTATTCTTTAAAAGCAAAAGAAGTTTTAGGTGATGATTATATACTTTTAAGAGATGAACTTATAAACGTTGAAAATCAAATAAGGCTTAAGCGTCACGATTTTTTAAATAGCGAAGAGTATTTGACCGCTAAAACTGAAATGACTAAAGCCAAGTTAAAATTCGACCTTTCTAAAGAACAAGACAAAGAAGAAAACGAAAAAGCATTACAAAATGCGGTATCTAATATTTCTACGTTAAATACTAAACTTAACAATCAACTTAAAGACCTTTATCAAACGGAAACAACCGTAAAATCAAAACTTAAAGTTTTGTTTGATAGTAAAAAAGATGAACTTTTAGCAATCAAAAAGCAAACGGAAGAAAAAACTAAAACTGAAATAGCCAAAATTTTGTATTCGTTTTTTGTAGAACTTAAAGACCTTAACAAAAACTTTAACGTTAATACTGAAACTCAAGAAATGCCGTTTTCTGATGATTTAGTAAAAGATAATAACGTTTATACCGATTTTGAAAAAGCCTACTTTAACGGCAATCTAGAAGAACCGCAGTCAGCAGAAACCCACGATATTGTAAAAACCGAAACTATAATTTTAAATTAACATTAACCCGACTTTTAAGTCGGGTTTTTTATTTTTTATTACATTAAAATCTTAATATTGCCTATATTATTTTTATGAATGGGACTATAGAATTTAAAAACAAGCCAAG
>JAZURK010000242.1:0-4057 GCA_045606165.1 Christensenellaceae bacterium | reverse complement strand
TAGGCGCGTCCTTTACGCTTTTTATTTTTAGCCAAGATTGTAGCGTTTCTATCGCTTGATTAAAGTAATTCATAGTGAAATTATACACCGATTTAAAAATAAATACAATAATATATTTCACTTTTTAATAAAAATGTGTTAGAATATAAAGACTTGAAGGTTATTATGGAAAACAAAAGCAAAAACGTACACGACGGACACAGAAAAAGATTAAGAGAAAAATTTATAGCGGGTAAAGAATCTTTTAAGGAACACGAATTACTTGAGATGCTACTTGGTTACGCTATTCCAAGAAAGAACACTAACCCATTAGCACACGCGCTACTTGATAAATTTGGCAGTTTGCAAAACGTTTTAAAAGCAGACGTAAATCTTTTAACTACCGTTGAAGGAATTGGCGAAAGCGCGGCGTTGTTTTTAAACCTTGTAGGATACGCTAATACTTTTTCGCTTAAGCAAGAAAAAACTAAAAAACCACTTTCTAATATCGAACAAACGAAAGAAGTTTTAATTGAGCTTTTTAAGGATTTAGACCACGAAGTTTTCTACGTTTTATATCTCAACGACAAAAATAAAGTTATTTCAATGACTAAACTTGACGATAACTCGAAAAACTCCGTTAACATAGATTTTAAGGAAATAACGACGGGCATACTTATAAACAAGCCGAGCTCAATAATTATAGCGCACAACCATTTTGCTAAATACCCTGCGCCGTCTAAAGAAGACGACCAAGTTACTAAAAAACTTTGCGAACTTTTACAGTTTTATCAAGTAAACTTTTACGACCATTTAATTATTAGCGGAAATGAAGTTTACAGTTATTTTTACGATAATAGATTGCAGAAAATTAAAAACGATATCTTAAATATTTAGGGAGATACTGATTATGAAAAAAGTTAGAACTAGATTTGCCCCAAGCCCTACGGGCTTTATGCACCTTGGCGGTTTAAGAACCGCGCTTTACGCATTTTTATTCGCTAAACACCACGGTGGCGATTTTATCTTAAGAATTGAAGATACCGACCAAGGCCGTTTTGTTGAAGGGGCACTTGAAGTAATATACTCTTCGCTTAACGAATCGGGCTTAAAATATGACGAAGGTCCTGACGTTGGCGGTAATTACGGCCCTTACGTTCAAAGTGAAAGAAAAGCGCTTTATATGGATTACGCTAAAAAACTTATTGATTTAGGTGGCGCGTACTACTGTTTTTGCTCAAAAGAACGCCTTGAGAGTTTAACCGACGAAAACGGCAACAGAAAATACGATAAGCATTGCCTTAAAATCTCTAAAGAAGAGGCGGAAAAAAGAATTGCAAACGGCGAAAGTTTCGTTATTAGACAAAATATTCCTACCGAAGGCAAAAGTTCTTACGAAGATTTGATTTACGGCACGATTGAAGTTGATTACGCTGACCTTGAAGATAATATTTTAATTAAGTCCGACGGTATGCCAACTTATAACTTTGCTAACGTTATCGACGACCACTTAATGGAAATCTCGCACGTTATTAGGGGTACTGAATACCTTTCTTCTACGCCTAAATACAACCTTATGTACGACGCTTTCGGTTGGGAAAGACCTGTTTATATCCACCTTCCTACCATTATGAAAGACCAAACGCGTAAACTTTCTAAACGTTACGGCGACGCAAACTTTGACGACTTTATTAATAAAGGCTACCTTGAAGAGGCTATTATCAACTACGTTGCGCTTTTAGGTTGGTGTCCTAAAAATAACGCTGAAAAAATGACTTTACCTGAAATGATTGAACTTTTCGATTTGTCGGGTATTTCTAAATCTCCGTCAATTTTCGACGACGTTAAACTCCGCTGGCTTAATAGCGAGTATTTAAAAATGATGTCCGATGAGGACTTTATTAAACGCGCTGAACCGTTCTTTAAAAAGACCGAAGTTTACGGCAAGTACGATATAGCGAAAATTGCTAAACTTATAAAAACGAGAATTGAAATCTTTAACGATATCCCTGAAAAAATCGAGTTTATCGCAAAAAGACTTCCGGTTGACGGTAACCTTTACGAAAACCAAAAGCAAAAATCTTCAAAAGAACTTGCTAAAAAGATTTTACCTGAAATTATCAAGGGCGTTGAAGGCTTAACCGAGTTTGAAAACTCTAAAATTTTCGAAGGTTTATCGGGAATTGCCACTAGTTTAGAAATCAAGGCAAAACAACTTTTCTACGTTATGAGAATAGCGCTTACAGGTTTAGAAGTTACGCCTGGCGGAGCAACTGAAATTGCCGAAATTTTAGGCAAGGAAGAATGTTTAGATAGACTTAACAAAGCTTTAGCTGAACTTTAAAACGCAAAGCCGTTTATATCAATTAATTTAATGACGGTAAATTTTTAAACGAAAGTAGGAGATATAGATTATGAAAAATTAATTTGTATTTTAATAGTTTTTGTTTCTTTAATATTTAGCGGATGTGAATCCAATATGTCTATTGGGTTAGGCAATTTTCATTATACACGAGTTCATTTTTACGTTGGCGGTAAGGAGTGCTGTGAAGAAATAGCTTCTTGGCATAAAAACGAGATAGGTTGCGAAGTTGAACTTGCAAATGGTAACCATTTATATTTAAGCGAAGGCACATACATATTAATAGGAAATGAATGCCCTATTTGTAAATAAGAAACAAACAATAAAATTATAAAAAACAAATAAACAAACTTTAAAATTAACATTATAAAAGGATAGCAAAAAATGGCGTGTCCCCTAGAGATTTTTTAGAGAAGATAAAAGACTAGCGCAAATTTTCGCTATACAAAAAATGCACCCACAAAGGGTGCATTTTTAACTAAATAACACTATAGATTTTTAAAAAATAAAATTAACGCGGCTATAAACCTTATAGCCGCGTTGTTGTTTTATTATTAGTTAAAATCACAAGTAGAAACATCATAATCGTTTATAAATTTGTGTTTTTTTCTACACCAATACTTACCATTTTTTGTAGAAAAGAAATGACAAAATTTACATTCCTTCATTTATCTATAACGAGAGCACGCACTATTATGTCTAGAAGTGCTGTAATTATGATTTGCACACCAATCATGACCACCTCTAACACAGTAATACTCGCATGTACCACAAACTGCCATACAAAAATCCTCCTTATTATTTTCCTACTTGTTATAACTAATACTTCCAGAATTAGTACCAACCAAAAATGAATACTCTTCTAAAGAATATACGTTAAATATCGCTTCGCTTCCTACTTTATTTGTTATACCTTTTGCTTGTAGGTTTCGCGATGTACCGTTGTTCACTTCATTAGTAACCTTTGTTATATTTCCTTTATTTTTACCTACAGCGATACCCCTTGTAAAATTAACTGTTGCTCTTGCAATGCCCCTAGACCTATTTTCTGTTGCACTTATTGTAAAGGCAAATTCGGTTTGATTTGTCATTTTTACGTTCTCAATTTTATAGTTGTTTTCTGCGCATATTTTACCAAACGCAATATCAACTTTAGAACTTAAAGTATAATCACTGCTTATTATAGGATTTGTGTCAAAAAATACACCACTATTACATTGTAAAGATAAATTATCACTTAACTCACAATTTGAAACAGTACCATTATTATAAACACATATTTGACCAATATTACAGGAATACTTAACACTTCCGCCGTCGTAATATGGCCATCTTGCTATTTTTTCATAATAGTATTTTAAATTTATTGTGCTATCCCCAGATACAAAACAATTAATAATTTTACCGTTGTTGTAAATGGAAATGTAACCTAAATCTAAATTTTTATTCTTTATTGACACGCTAACGTTTTTAATTTTAACGTTATCAATCGTACCTTTGTTATAGTTAAAAATTCCTACTTTTTCTTTATTGTTTGACGTTAATCCACTTATAGTAAAACCCTCGCCTGACAAATAACCTGTAAAAGGGTTGCTTTCATTACATATAGGTGTCCAATCAACCCCTGATAAATCTATATTTGTAGTTAGTTTATAAGCTTGATTTATTTTTTGCTTCTTCAGTCATTTTGAACATTTTCCTGACGTTAGGAAAATG
>JAZURK010000241.1:0-2349 GCA_045606165.1 Christensenellaceae bacterium | reverse complement strand
ATATGTCAAGTAAAAACGCGTAAAGATACTTATATAATCCCTTTAAATTATTGCTTATTGAAAAAAATTGTGCTAAAATATATACGCTATGGAAAATTTAACGTCTACAAACTTTATTGAAGAAATTATTAACGATGAATTATCAAGCGGTGTGGTAAATAGCGTTCACACGCGTTTTCCACCCGAACCAAACGGCTACTTACATATCGGCCACGCTAAAAGTTTATGCTTAAACTTCGGCACGGCTAAAAAGTACGACGGCGTTTGTAATTTATTCTTTGACGACACTAACCCGTCTAAAGAAAAAACCGAATTCGTTGACGCTATTAAAGCGGATATCGAGTGGCTTGGTTTTAAGTGGTACGAAATGCACTACGCGTCTGACTTTTTCGATACCATTTACGAACTTGCTATTAAACTTATAAAAGACGGCAAGGCGTACGTTGACGATTTATCGGCTGAAGAAATTAAAAATACTCGTGGTACTTTAACCGAACCTGGTAAAGAAAGCCCTTATAGAAACCGCTCTATAGAAGAAAACTTATCCCTTTTTACCGCTATGAAAAACGGCGAATTTAAAGACGGCGAAAAAGTTTTAAGGGCTAAAATTGATATGGCGTCGCCAAATATCAACCTTCGCGACCCCGTTATTTATAGGGTTTTAAGGGCAACTCACCATAGAACAGGCGACAAGTGGTGCATTTATCCTATGTACGACTACGCCCACCCTATCTGCGACAGTATGCAAGGGGTTACACACTCTATTTGTACTTTAGAGTTTGAAGACCACCGCCCACTTTATAACTGGGTTATTGAAAACACGGGCGTTAGCCACAAACCACGCCAAATCGAGTTTGCAAGGCTTAACATTACAAATACCGTTATGAGTAAGCGTTACCTTAAAAAACTTGTTGAAGACGGCGCTGTTGAAGGTTGGGACGACCCTCGTATGCCTACTTTAACGGGTTTAAGAAACCGTGGCGTACCTGCTGACGCTTTAAAGAGTTTTTGTGAAGAAATAGGCGTTGCTAAAGCCAACAGCGAAATTGAAATTAGTTATTTAGAACACTTTATTAGGGACAACTTAAACGCTAACGCTGAAAGAGCAATGTGCGTTGAAAACCCTATTAAAGTAGTTATTACTAACTACGAAGGCAGTGAAACGGTTGACTTTGAAATCAACCCAAACAAGCCTGAAATGGGAACTAGAAAAGTTACCTTTAGTAAAGAAATTTACATTGAAAGCGAAGACTTTTCGTTATGCCCACCGCCAAAATACTTCCGTCTTAAAAAGGACGGTTACGTAAGGCTTAAAAACGCTTACATCGTTAAGTGTGACGACGTTATTTTAAACGACGACGGCACTATTAAAGAAGTTTTATGTTCTTACGTTCCTGAAAGCCGTTCGGGAAGTGATACAAGTGGTATTAAGTGTAAAGGCGTTATCCATTGGGTAGACGCTAATAACTATAGCGACGTAGAACTTCGTAAATACGAATACCTTTTAAAAGATGAAGAATATTCTGGTCAAGACTTCTCTGAACGTATGAACTACGATAGCGTACATATCTTTAACGCTAAAGCGGAAAAATATTTAGAAGAAGTTAGCGAAAATACTTCTTTCCAACTTTTAAGAAAAGGTTATTATAAAAAATTCGTTAAAAACGGCAAAACCGTTCTTTCCGAAATCGTTTCACTTAAAGATAGTTTTAATAAGAAATAAAACTAAAACTCCCGATTGCGAAAATGCAATCGCGAGTTTTCAAAAGAGGTAAAAAAAATGAAGGAACACAACAAACAACAGTATTATTATTTTATTTTTACTTTTTGCTTTTGTTTTGCCGTATAACAAAATACTTGGCTTGCGGGGATATAAAATTTGTTGTTTTCTATAACGTCGCTTTTATAAATTGTAGGCTCGTAGCACCAATTAATAAGTTTTTTTAATAATTTTATCATAGCGGTTTCTCCTTTTATACCGCTATTTTATGCCTTTATACTTGACAGTAGTATGTCATATTATAAAAAAATTTGTAGAAAAAATAAAAAAATTAGGCTTGGTGTAAAACCAAGCCTTTTAAAATATTATTTTTGTTTGTAGTAGAGTCTGCAATGGCAAAAGCCTTCAAAGTTGGGGTCTTTTATTTGCTCTTTAAATTCTTTGCACATACATTTGTTTTCGGGGGTTTTAAAGATTTTGCAAGGGCAATAGCCGTCACGTTTTTTTAATCCTTCTTGGATTTGTTTTACAAGTTCGGTATCGGGGTTAAATATTACTTTCATAGTCACCTTCAGAGTATATGGATACGGCGTAGTTTTTGCCGTTTATTTTAATAACTTTGCTTTCGC
>JAZURK010000240.1:0-3627 GCA_045606165.1 Christensenellaceae bacterium | reverse complement strand
ACCCTTGCAAGCAAGTTTTCAACTTCTTATATTATCAAATAAAAGGAGCAATACTATTATGGATAATAAAAACTTTTTTGAAGATGACGAAATAGTTACTTTAACGGGCGCTGACGGCAAAGATATTGAATTCGTTGAAATTGCCGATATTGAACTTGACGGTACACTCTACTCTATTTTAGAACCCGTTGAATTACCTGAAGGCGAAGAAGAAGCAATCCCACTCGTATTTAAAGTAACGCCAACAAGTAACGATGAAGCAACTTACGAAATCGTTTTAGACGACGCTATCGTTGAAAAAGTATTTAACGAATACGATAGACTCATCGAAGAGGCCGAAGAAGAAAAATAAGATAAAAAAATTAAGACTTAACTCTTTGTTAAGTCTTTTTTTTATAAAGGTATAGACAAATCGTAAAAAGTATATTAAAATACTTTTGTTAAAACTATTTTTATGGGGGAGTTTTTATGAAATTTAGACCTACTGCAATTCCGCTTATGACGGTTGACCCTTTCTTTTCTATTTGGTCGTGTGACGACGCGCTTTACGGTGGTCCTACCGAACATTGGAACGGCACGCCTTGTCCTATTATCGCGGGATTTTTTATAGATAATATCTTTTACTCTATGTCGGCTTTTGACGTAACGGGTAAAAAAATGAAACAACGCATTTATCAAACGGACGTTAAAATCACCCCGCTTTCTTCAATTTACACTTTTGAAAACGACCTTGTTAAATGCACCCTTACCTTTACCACCCCATTTTTACTTGATAGGCTTGATATTATGTCACGCCCTATTTCTTACGTGGAATACGATTTCACGCCTAAAACGGATAAAACTACTCAACTTGTCTTTGGCGTTTCAAGTAGAATTTGCGTTAATAACCCTAACCAAAAAGTAACTTTCGGTAGGGATAGAAATTCCGTTTACGTTGGCAACGTACACCAATCACCGCTTGCCGAATCTGGCGACCTTTGCAATATCGATTGGGGTTATCTTCACGCCTATGATAAACTAGCAAGAGTTGGCTACTGCACTAACCATACAGACCTAAAGTGGTTTCCTAAAAACTGCGAGTACGAAACGCGCGAAAACGCGCCTTGCTTAATAGTTTCAAGGGAAGACAGAAAAGGCGTTATCACTTTCGGCTACGACGAAATTTACCCTATTGAATACTTTAACCAACCGCTTAAAGAATATTACTTAAAGCATTTTGATAGTTTTTACGATATGCTTGAAACGGCTAATAACGAGTATTACGAAATTAAAAAACTCTGTAGCGAATTTGACGCCAAACTTTTAAAAGACGCGGAAAAACTTGGCGAAAACTATAAAAATATAGTATCTATTTCTTACCGCCAAGCAGTATCGGCGCATAAACTTGTTGAAGATACTGACGGCAACTTGCTATACTTATCTAAAGAGTGCGACTCTAACGGTTGTATAGGTACGCTTGACGTAACTTATCCGTCAATACCATTGTTCTTAAAGTACAATCCAGAACTAGTAAACGGTATGCTCCGCCCTATTATCAAGTACGCTAAATCGGGGGATTGGAAGTTTGACTTTACCCCACACGACGTAGGTCAATACCCGCTTGCAAACGGTCAAGTTTACGCTATGAACAATCCGTCACACCAAATGCCTATTGAAGAATCGGGCAATATGCTTATTTGTCTTGCTACAGTTAAAAAATATTTAGGCACGCAAGAACTTTTCGATAACGATAAAGAGTTAATGAAAAAATGGGCGGACTATTTAGTTAATTACGGCTATATGCCTGAAAAACAAAACTGTACCGACGACTTTGCAGGACACTTGGATAAAAACTGTAACTTGTCAATAAAAGCCATTATGGGTATAGCAAGTTACTCTTATTTATCGGGCGATAATAGTTATATGGAAATTGCTAAAAACTACGCTAATAAGTGGGAAAAAGACGCCAAAGCAAGCCATATCGGCACAAGGCTTACCTTTACTGATGAAAACGGATTCTCGCTTAAATACAATATGGTTTGGGATAATATTTTAGGCTTTAACTTATTTAGTAAAGAAGTTAAGGATAACGAAATTAAACTTTACCTTTCTAAATTTAACAAGTACGGCGTACCGCTTGATTGCCGTGCCGACTATACGAAAATAGACTGGCTTATGTGGTCGACTAAAATTACCGATAATAAGGAATATTTTGATAAAGTTTGCAAGTCAATCGTGGATTTTATTAACGATACCGCAGACCGCGTTCCACTTCCCGACTGGTATTATACTAGCATACCAAGTTACGTACACTTTAAAGCAAGGTCGGTTGTCGGCGGATTGTTTATAAACTTAATCTAACAAAAAAGCGTTGCATTTGCAACGCTTTTTTATTATTTTTTGTATAAGCACACGCAATCGTGCGGATTGATAGTTAAGGCTAATTTATTGTCTGTAACAACGTATTCTTTATTATCAAAAATATCAAAATAGTAGCCGTTTTCAAGTTCTATAACGTAATCTTTAGCCGTTTTAGAAAAGTTAAAACAGTATACGCTACCTTGTTTTTTCCAAACTTCAGGCAAGCCTTGTTCCCCTTTGAGTATAGGCTCTGCGCTATGAAAATCGGCGTATTTTAAAGTAGTTGTTATAAGGGATAAACCCTTTTCGTTAAGTTTTTCTAAATTATCGCCTAAAAAGATTGAAGAACCGCTTAAAAGAATAACCGCGCACCAGCATTTAGCCTCGTTATAGTTAAATTCCGCGCCGTCGCGCCAACGGAAATCATCACTAGGGTTAGCAATAAACGCGCCTGCTGACGGGTTTATTACGTTTGACTTATCGTCGGTTGCAGTTTCTTCGCCCCTAACGATAAGATAGTCCATATCAAGTCTATGAAGTCTTTCGTTCGATGGGAATTGATACCAAGCAATTTCCAAACACTTTACTATATGTTTAAAGTGATTGTGTATATCAAGCCCTGCTCTACGCGAATTTGCAACGCCTTTACCCACCGCGTAAGGAAGTGAACAACCCATTATATGGCTTTCTTCCCCCACACACTCACGGCAAATTTGGAATAATCTTCTTAAAACGTCGTAATGCCCTGCCGTTTTATCGTAAAACCTATCGCACTTTAAAAGGAAGTTAACAAAGTCTAACTTATAAAAAGTAAAGCCCGCGTCTTTTAAGTATTTAAAAGTATCGCGCAAGAAACTTTCGCCGTCCGGGTGGGTTGGGTCTAAAACGTACATATCATAATCGATTATAGGGTCACCGTGTTCTTTTTTACATAAAAATTCATACCTACGGCAAACGGTTGCGCTTTGCAAATGTAACCTTGTAGGCGAAATCCAAATACCCGCTTCAAAGCCTTTAGATTTTATATAATCAACGGTATGTTTTAAGCCGTTAGGATAGCGCATACCCGATACCCAATCCCCTTCGCGTTGTTCCCAACCGTCGTCGATTGCAATGTATTTAACTTTGTCTTTTAAAAACTCATTATTTGCGATAAAATCAACGTTTTTAATAACGTCGTTTTCGGTGGCGGAAGTTGCGTAATAGTCCCAAGTACTCCAACCGATAGGCTTTTCAAAAGTAGTGTCAATATCGTAATCTTTAACGCTATCTTTAAGAGCGTCAACG
>JAZURK010000239.1:0-2302 GCA_045606165.1 Christensenellaceae bacterium | reverse complement strand
GAAATAATATCGCGCATCGTTGACGGTGACGACTGGATTGAAATTTGGCGCAAACATTATCGCCCTATGGATATGGGCAAGGTTGTAATTTGTCCCGAATGGATAGAATACACACCTAAACAAAATCAAACGGTAGTTTTAATTGATTCTAACCAAGCGTTTGGTACGGGCGAGCACGAAACCACTTCAATGTGTATCGAGTATTTGTCCGACTACGTTAATAAAGATATTACCGTGATTGACGTTGGTACGGGTTCGGGTATACTTGGTATTACGGCGGTTAAACTTGGCGCGTTAAAGGCTGTTATGACGGATATTGATGAAGTTGCCGTAGAAACAGCTAAACACAATGCAAAAATTAACAACGTTGCCGAAAAATGCCACGTAACGCTTGATAACTTACTTAACGAAAACGACGGCAAGGGCGAAATCGTTGTTGCTAATATTACAGCCGATATTTTATGTGTACTTTCTAAAGACATTTTAAAACACACGGTTGATGGAACAAAACTAATTTTAAGCGGTATTTTAAAAGAAAAAGCGCAAATGGTAGTTGATACTTATCTTCCGCTTGGGTTTAAACTTATAAATTCTAGAAATAAAGGCGAGTGGGTTGCACTCGTGTTTGAAAAAATATGAAAGCAGTAGTATTTACTTTAGGTTGTAAGGTTAATAGTTGCGAAAGCGCGTCGCTTATTAAAGGTCTAGAAGAACTTGGCTATGAAGTTAGCGATGAACTTGTTTTTGCCGATTTATATATTATAAACACTTGCGCCGTTACTAGCGAGGCGGAGAAGAAATCTCGCCAAGCGGTTGCAAGGGTAAAAAAGCAAAACCCAAACGCCAAAATTATCGTAACGGGTTGCGCGTCGCAAAACAATCCTAAAGCCTTTATCGAAAAAGAAGGCGTCACGCTAGTTACCGGTACTGTTAACAAGCAAAAAAATTTGGACGCCATTAATGATAACGGTATTAAAATCAACGATTTTACCGACACTTTTGACGATGTCCTAATTCCTAAACTTTTAAAAACGCGCGCGTTTATTAAAATTCAAGACGGTTGCAATAACTTTTGTTCGTACTGTATAATCCCGTATTTAAGGGGAAGAAGTAGGTCGCGTAGTCCACTTTCTATTAAGCGTGAAATCGAGGTTTTAAACCCGCTTGAAACAGTTTTAACGGCAATTAACCTTACGGCGTATAAATACGAAAATCAAACGTTAACCGACCTTATAAATTCTCTTACGGACGTAAATTGCCGTATTAGGCTTGGCAGTTTAGAAGAAAATATTATTAATAGAGATTTTTTAACGGCTTTATCAAACTTAAAAGATTTTGCACCGCATTTTCACTTGTCGTTGCAGTCTGGCAGTAATAATACGTTAAAGAAAATGAACCGCAAATATAAAGCGGAAGATTTTTTAAACGGTGTTAAACTTATTCGTGAATTTTTCCCTAATGCGGGCATAACTACCGATATTATCGTAGGTTTTCCTACTGAAACGGAAGATGATTTTAACGAAACGCTTGAGTTTGTTTATAAAGTAAGTTTTTCGGATATACATTGCTTTCCGTATTCGGCGCGTGAAGGTACTGTTGCGTATAAGATGCAAGATTTGCCGTCAAGCGTGAAAAAGGAAAGGCTAAATAAACTTTTATCGGTAAAAGAAAGGTTAAAAGCGGAGTTTATAAACGCTAATATTTTAACTGAAAAAACGCTTATTACCGAAGAATTTGTTGACGGTTATACCGTAGGTTATACTGAAAACTATATTAAATGCTATTTAAAAGGCAGTTTAAAAGACGGAAAATACAAAGTAAAACTTATAAGCGCTTTCAAAGACGGCGCTATTTGTGAACTTATATAAGGAGAGTAAAATTATGGATTGTTTATTTTGTAAATTTATAAGCGGTGAAATTCCCGTAGATAAAGTGTTTGAAAACGAAGATATGATTATTATTCGCGATATTGCGCCTCAAGCAAAAAATCACTATCTTGCTATTATTAAATCGCACTTTAAATACCTTGCTGAAATGACTGAAAAAGATAGCGAAATGCTTAAAAATATATTTAAAAAGATTCCTGAACTTAACGAACTTTTAGGGCTTGAAAACGGTTATAGAATAGTAATTAACCAAGGTGATGATGCTGGTCAAACCGTGCCACATTTACATATTCACATACTTTGCGGTCAAAAAATGGATTGGAACCCTGCATAAATTTAAAATTGTGTAAAAATACGCTATTTTATAGTTGACAATATCGTTTTATGTTTGCTATAATGAATAGGCTTGAAAAAGT
>JAZURK010000238.1:0-2892 GCA_045606165.1 Christensenellaceae bacterium | reverse complement strand
GGTTGATTTTTCACTTCTTCAAGACGTGGGTCGCCAAAAATAATATCGTAAACAGTTTCTTGCGCTATTTCTGATTCAATTTTTGCTTGAGAACAACCTTCGCTATAAGTAAAACTATTAACGTACGCTTCTTTACCGATAAAGGCTTCTTTCCAAGGTAAGTCTTCAATCCAAATATTTTTTACCCATAAAAATGAATAATTGTCTTGAATTTCAAAAAATTTATCTGCAGCGGCTTTTTGCGCAGGTTTTCTAATTTTTTCAATATATTCTTGAACTTCTTGTTCGTTGTTACTTTCGCCATTTAATTCTGACGTTGCTTTTATAACGTGACCGTCTTCATCAAGTTCGTAACTAGTAATATATTCGTTTGTTTTAAAACTATCGTTATAAGCAATAGTCATTTGGTTAAACATATCTACTTTCGCCCAAGTAGAGTATTGGTTAAACGCGGTAATAACTACAATAAAGAAAATAAGCGTAATTAAAGTAGGTAAGCACGACGCTAATTGAGAATAACCTTCTTTTTTATAAAGCGCCATCATTTTTTGATTATATAATTCTTTATTATGCGCGTATTGGCGTTGTAATTTTTCAAGTTCAGGACGCATTTTTTCCATTTTTAACGCGTTTTTTTTCATAGATGCCCTTGAATAAATATCAAGTGGTAATGGAACTATTTTTAAAATTAAAGAGAATAACAAAATTCCCACGGCAACGTATCCGCCGAAGGAAAAGAAATCTATTATATTTTTTACAAGCGCCGTTACGCCTGAAATTTCAACGTTACCAAGTTCTGTATAAACTTTAACGTCAGCAAGTAAATTTAAAATACTCATTTTTAACCTTTTTTAAAAAATTAAACTATCCACTTTTTTAGTTTAGGACTATCTGGCACGGGGTCGTAACCACCTTTATTTAAAGAGTTACACCGTAGAAGTCTCCACACTATAAGAAAAAAAGCAATAAATACGTTACGTTTTTTTATTGCCTCGATAGCATAAGCCGAACACGTTGGCTGAAATATGCAATTTGATTTTAACATTGGAGATAAAATCTTTCTATAAAATTTAAGTGGAATTATTAAAATTTTTTTAATCACTTATTATTTTCCCTCTTTTTAAAGCAAACTCTAAATCCTTATTAAGTTCCCAAAAATCATAATTTTCTAAAACTTTAGGAAGTATAACTAAATAAAAGGGTTTTTGAAATTTATTTAAAAAACTTCTAGCAGAGGCCCTTAAAAGACGTTTAATTCTATTTCTTTTAAAAGCCTTGCCGTGTTTTTTACTTAAACTTATACCAAACTTAATTTCTTTACTTTCTAAATAAATTAAAGTTAAAGTATTGGTATGAATCCTTTTACCTTTTTTAAAAATAAGGTCAAAATCTTTTTGTTTTTTTAATCTGTAATCCAAAATTTTAATTATGCCGAAAGTTTATGACGGCCTTTTGCTCTTCTTCTTTTTAAAACGTTTCTACCGTTTTTATCTGCCATTCTTTTTCTAAATCCGTGTACTTTACTTCTTTGTCTTTTTTTAGGTTGGTATGTTCTTTTCATATCTAAAAACTCCTATATATTTTTTAATCGTGCTTATCGATTATACTTGTTATTTTTGTTTTTGTCAACTTTTTAAGCATTTATTCTTAAAGGTAATACAAGATATAAGTAATCGTCGCCATAGAAAGGTTTAATTACGCAAGGATTTATCTTGGTATTAAAGTGAAGATTAATAAATTCATCGTCGATTGCTTTAATGCAGTCGGTAATAAATTTAGAGTTAAATGCGATAGTTAAATCTTTACCTTCGATATTAATAACTACGTTTTCACTCATTTTACCAACTTCACTATTAGCGTAAATGGTCATATATCCTTCTTTTATATCAAATTTAACTATTTTATTTTTATCAGTAGCCATAATAGACGCACGGTCGATTGCTTTTAATAATTGCGCTTTATTAACCCTTACAACCGATAAAAATTCATTTTTAATGATATTTTTATAATCAATATATTCACCTTCTAAAAGTCTAGAAATAAATACTGTACCGTCAATTTCGCACATTAAAACGTTCTTTTGAACTACAACGGTAATAACGTCGTTATCGTTTTCTAAAATTCTAACTATTTCGTTTAAAGTTCTTGAAGATACTATTATTTTAAAGTTAGAAGTTGCCTCTTCTATTTTCTTTTTGCAAATAGCAAGTCTAAAACCGTCTAATGCAACTGAAGAAATAAAACCGTCTTCAATTTCAAGTAAACAACCTTTAAGTAAAGGTCTAGCCTCGTCTTGCGAACAAGCAAAACTTGATTTTAAAATAAGTTCTTTAAATTCTTTTTGTTTAATAGTAAAAGATTTTTCTCTTATTTCTTTATTAATAATAGGGAATTCTTCAACGTTTAAAGTTTGAATATAACCTTCCGAAGAAGAATAAGAAATTTTTAAACCTTCTTCAAGTAAGAAAAGTTCAATTTCTTCTTCACTGTCTAAACTTTTAACAAAGTCAGAAAATAATTTACCTTGAACAACCGTTTCACCTTCGATAAAAGTTTTAGCAGGAATAGTTTTTTCAATAGAAATTTCCGTATCGGTAGCAATAAGCGTTAATTCGTCACCTTTAACTGATAATTTAATACCTTCAAGCACGGGATTTACCGGTTTAGAAGAAATTGCTTTTACAACTTTAGAAACTGCTGAAGATAAATCAGATGCGGACACTATTACTTTCATAATATATTCTCCTTAATTTTTTATAATAGTAATAATAGGTGGCGTTGAAAAGTTAATAACTTTAAAAAGTAAAATAAAATCAAAAAAAATAAAGATATTTAATGTTGATATAGGGTTTAAAACTTTGTTTAAAAGAAGTTGATAAAAAACCCAAACGC
>JAZURK010000237.1:0-2136 GCA_045606165.1 Christensenellaceae bacterium | reverse complement strand
CCGCTTGGCCTCCGACTTAAGAAAGAGTTATTAAAACTCAACAACTTATGAAGGAATACGGCTACGACGTATTACTCTGCTACGGCAACGAGGCTGAACCACAATACGTTAGATATTATAGCGATTATTGGCCGTCTTTTGAAACTGCGGGCGTGTTAATCCCACAAGAAGGCGACGCTAAACTTTTAATCGGCCCTGAAAGTTTCACTTACGCAAAAGACCGTTCTAGAATTCCTGATATTAGGCTTGTTAAAGCGTTTAGGGAATCTAGTGAACCAGAATACCCAGGTAAACCGCTTGATACCTTTACTAGCGTATTTGCAGAATGCGGTATTAAGTCTATCAAAAAAATGGGTGTTGCTGGTCTTCCACTTTTAACGGTAGGTATTTATAACGATTTAGCAGACTGCCTTAAACCGTTTGGCGACGTAAAAATCGAAAAAGCCGACGCTATGGTTGCTAAACTTCGTATGATAAAAACTGAAAACGAACTTGCTTGTATGCGCAAAGCCGCTGAAATTACAAGACAAACAATGGACTACGTTTTAGAAAATATCAAAGTTGGTATGACTGAAACTCAAGTAGTAGGTTTAGCGCTTGGCAAAATGCACGAACTTGGCGCGGAAAGAGAAAGTTATCCGCTTTGGGTACTCACTGGCGACGGTAGCGACCAAGCAATTAGCCGTCCAAGACAAAAAGTTATTCAAAAAGGCGATTTAACCTTCCTTCAAATTGGCGCAAGATACGAAGGCTACGCGTCAACGATTGGTAGACCTGTAGTATTCGGTAAAGCGACTGAAGAACAAAAACGCCTTATCGAAACGGGCTATAAACTTCAAAGGGAAATTTTGGCAATGGTTAAAGAAGGCGTACCCGCTAAAGACGTTGCTTTATTCCACTTACAAAAAGTTAAAGAATACGGCTACGAAGACCATTACTTATACGGACCTTTCCACGGCAACGGACTTATGGAAGGCGAAGCGCCTTGGGTAGAAACAACGTCGGACTACTTACTTCAAGAAAATATGACTTTCTGCTCTGACCTTTTCCTTGGCAACCACGACACAAAACGCGGTATTAGAATTGAAGACGTTGTTAGAATCACTAAAGACGGCTGTGAAAACTTAACACACTACCCTCTTGAACTTTTTGAAATTGATAAATAATAAAAATGCTCCCGTTTGGGAGCATTTTTTGTTAAGTTTAATAATGTGCGTATTTAAAGCGATAGATACAAGTTAGGCAAGGCTCGCATAGCAAGTGCCTTGCAACGATATTCATTGCTACGCAATGAGCGATATTCTTCGCTATGCGAAGAGTGCTATGCAACTAGCGTTGCACGATATTCGCAAATTTCATTTGCGAGTTGTGGATTCTATCTGTATTTTAACAAAGTTTAATGAAGTGATTTTTTAAGTCGATAGATACAAGTTAGGCAAGGCACAAAAAATGGTAGGTCTAATAACCCTACCATTTTTATTAGGTTTAATAAAGTGCGTATTTAAAAGTGTAGAAACGAGTATTTCAAGGCTCGCGAAGGCGACAGGGTGAGATAGACCTTTTTGGTCATCGCAGTCGAAAACACGCAATCTATAACGAAGTACGTATTTAAAGCGATAGATACAAGTTAGGCAAGGCTCGCGAGTTTGGGTGGGTACAATAGACCTTTTTGGTCATTGTAATCACACAAACGAAGCAGTAACGAAGCATAACGCTGTATATATCGTTTTAAATTTTGCGGTACTTGTCAAGCACTTCCATATTAAGTTCTACGCCAATACCTGGAGTAGTTGGAATATGAACGTAACCGTCTTTATCAAGTTGGAAGTGGTTTTTAATTAAAGTTTTAGAAAGTACCGTTTCTTGCGCGCAGTATTCTAAAATATCCGCGTTAGGAATAGCAGCGATAAGTTGTAACGTTGCGCCGATTAAGATACCCGTTTTAAAGGCGTGCGGAATAAGTTTTTTACCGCGCACTTGCGCCATATCGGCAATCTTTTTAGCCATTGTGATACCACCGCAACGGCTCATATCAGGTTGAACGATATCAACTTTGCCAAGGTCTAACATATCCTTGAATTCGAACATCGTGCCAAATTCTTCGACAGAAGCAAGCGAGATATTCATATTGTCGGG
>JAZURK010000236.1:0-4285 GCA_045606165.1 Christensenellaceae bacterium | reverse complement strand
AACTAGCATAAAGTTTAAAACGAAATTAAACGATAACTTAAACTTCTTTTGTAAAAGCAACGCCCCTACTATAATTACGATAGCAATAGCAATCCAAATAAAATGTTCTAAAGTAAACATAAATAAACTCCTTTATTAAACTTACCATTTAATTATAGCACTAGTAAAATTTGCTGTCAATACAAAATACTCGGCATTTTGCCGAGTATTTTACTATTCTAATTATCGCTAACCATTGACTTTTTAAATATGAAAATAGAAAGTACAACCGCCACCACCGAATAAACTAATACGGTAATTAAACTAATTACACCAAAAAGGTCAAAGGTGTAAACAACACCTAAAGCGTTGCTTGCAGAAGTTGCCATCCTTCCCAAGTATACCGACGGATAAAAAGGTAAAAATCTTGCAAAAGTTTCAAAACTTCCCATTGTTTCAATAGGCATCCAACAGCCACCTAAAATACCTGATGCGGAAATTAATACTGAAGATATACCAGGTGCAGTCTTATCGTTAAAAAGCGTACCCATAATAATTCCTAAAAACACACAGAATATTAAAATAGGTAATTGCGTTGCTATTAAAAGAAAAATATCTCCAATACTTATAAACTCCACCTTAGTACAAAGTGCAACGATAGCGCCCGTAATTACGCAGATGATAGTTTGCAAAAGCCCGATAATAACCCCAACTATCGCATAGCCGAAAATAAAATCATAACTTTTCATAGGCGAAGAATAAAGCCTTTTGAGTAAAGACGTTTGCCTATCTTTAGATATTAAAAGTGTTAAAGTTAGCATTGTAAAGGTGTAGGAAAATGCTATAACGCCCGGAACTATTGACTTTATTTCAAAAGTTGGTGTGTGACCGCCCGTAAAACTATTAATTAAATTAAAAAGCAAAAGCATTGCAACTGGGAAAAGCAAGCAAAATATATAAATTACGCTATCGCGTAGAACTTCTTTTATATTTCGCTTAAAAAAGCAAATAATTCTACTCATTTTGCCCCTCCACAATTCTAACGAAAGCATCTTCAAAGTTGGTTGAGTTAGTTCCCTTTTTGATTTCTTCGGTTGTGCCAACCTTTAAAAGTTTACCTTTATATAAAATGGCAACTCTATCGGATAAGTTTTCTATTTCTTCTAAATAGTGCGAAGTTAAAATTATAGTAATTTTACCTTTTAGTTTTAAAATAATTTTCCAAAGTTCTCTGCGCGCTAAAACGTCAAGCCCAAGCGTTGGCTCGTCTAAAAATAACACTTGCGGTTTTGAAATTAACGCGATTGCAATAGAAAGCCTGCGCTTATATCCCCCAGAAAGCGTTTTTGCCTTTTGGTTTAAAACTTCTTCTAAAGCAAAGGTCGAGATAATTTCTTCTAAATACATAGCGTCTTGAACGCCGTATACGTTAGCAAAAAATTCTAAATTTTCAAGCACCGTTAAGTTTGGCGCTACGGAAGTTTCTTGCGGAGAAACGTCGATAATACTTTTAATTTTATCAATATCGGTATCTAAATCGTAACCGTTAATATACGCTTTACCCATTGATTTTTTAGATAATCCCGAAAGAATTTTTATAAGAGTAGTTTTACCCGCACCGTTAACGCCTAAAAGCCCAAACAACTCGCCGTCGTTTATATTAAGCGACAAATCATTTAAAGCAAGTACGCCGCTTTTATACGTTTTTGATAAATTTTTTATTTCTATCCCCTTCATTTTACTCACCTATTTTCAAAAACCTTGTCTGCTAAATCATCAAAAGAGTCAGGCTTAACTACTGCCATACCCCTATTTTTATCACATAAAACTAATACGTAATCGCCCGATTTTATATTAAACATATCCCTTGCTTCTTTGGGAATTACAATTTGCCCCTTTTCGCCAACTTTGCAAACACCAACAAATTTTTCTTTAGCCATAATTTACTCCTTTAGTAATATAAGTTATACTTTTCATACTTATTATACTATGTAAAAATAAAAAAATCAAGCGTATTGCTTGATTTTTTTGGTTTTATTCAGTTAAAAGGCTTAAGCGTCGTAAGATTTTCTACGTTCTTTTCTTACTTTTGCTTTTTCGAATTCAAGTTTTTCTTCTTCGGTTTCTAAAATAAGACCAGGAACTTTAGTAGGTTTTTCGTTTTCATCTAACGCGACCATAACAAAGTAGGCGGTATTTATAAGACGTCTTTCGTGGGTTAATTCTTCAACGAAAACGTCTACTTTTACTTCCATTGAAGTATTGCCTACGTAAGTAATTTTACCAATGATACAAATAGTATCGTTAGCGTAAGCGGGCGCTTTAAATTCAAGCATATCAACGACGGCGGTAGTTACGTTTTTTTCAGAGTGACGCCTTGCAACGACTGCTGCAACAACGTCCATCCAACTCATAAGTTTACCACCGAAAAGCCTACGATAGCCGTTTAGATTGCCTTGAGATAAAATATGAACTTGTTCGGTTATAGAATCTTTTACTCTTTTATTAGTCATAGTTTTAGTATGTTTTAATAATTATCTAATATGTGACGGGCAACGTATACACCGCTCGCCGATGCGTGCGAAAGTGAGTGTGTTACGCCACTACCGTCGCCGATTACGAATAAGCCTTTGTGTTTAGTCATAAGGTTGTTATCGATTTCTACTTGCATATTGTAGAACTTAACTTCAACGCCGTATAAAAGCGTATCGTCGTTAGCGGTACCAGGCGCAATTTTATCAAGCGCGTAAATCATTTCGATAATACCGTCTAGAATACGTTTTGGCATAACTAAACTTAAGTCGCCAGGAGTTGCGTTTAAGGTTGGCGTTACGAAACTTTCTTCAATTCTGTTTTGGTTACTTCTTTTACCGCGAATAAGGTCGCCAAATCTTTGTACGATTACGCCACCGCCAAGCATATTAGAAAGCCTTGCAATGCTTTCGCCGTAACCGTTACTATCTTTAAACGGTTCGGATAAATGCTTGCTTACAAGTAAAGCGAAGTTTGTATTTGAAGTGTGTTTTTTAGGGTCTTCGTAACTATGACCGTTAACGGTAACGATACCGTTAGTGTTTTCGTTAACAACAACACCGCGCGGATTCATACAGAAAGTTCTAACTTTATCTTGGAACTGTTGAGTACGATACATAATTTTACTTTCGTAAAGTTCGTCGGTTAAGTGGGCAAAGATTTCAGCAGGAAGTTCAACCCTAACGCCGATATCTACCCTATTAGATTCTTTAGGAATATCAAGATGTTCGCAAACTTCTTCCATCCATTTACTACCACTTCTACCTACCGAAACTATAACGTTTGTTGCGGTATACTCACCTTTTTTAGTGATAACGGTATATTCTTCGCCGTTTTTTTCTACCGATAATACAGGCGTTTCAAAGAAAATATCCATTTTCCCTTTGAGTTCACTATACAAGTTTTCTAAAACAACGTAGTTTATATCCGTACCTAAATGGCGCACCGATGCGTCAAGTAAGTGAAGGTCGTGCTCTAAACACAATTTTTTGATTTTAGTATCCGCAGTTGAATATAAATGAGTATCTTGACCGCCGTGAGAAACGTTAATTTCGTCAACGTAGTTCATAAGTTCAAGCGCTTTTTTCTTGCCTATATAATCGCAAAGAGTACCACCAAAGTTATTAGTGATATTGTACTTACCGTCCGAGAACGCGCCCGCACCGCCAAAACCGTTCATAATAGCACAAGTTTTGCAACCGATACACGATTTGACTTTTTCGCCGTCAATCGGGCATTTACGTTTTTCAAGACTTTTACCCGTTTCAAACATAGCGATTTTTAAATTTTTGTTAGATTTAACAAGTTCGTAAGCGGAATAAATACCACCTGGACCTGCACCAATAATAATTACGTCATATTTCATAATTACACCTCTTTAGAACTTATATATTTTAGCATAGATTTTAAAAATTGTCTACACCTTAATTAAAATTTATTAAGCAAATAAAAAACCATAAAAAATTAAGTGATTTTATTTGACAAAAGCCATATAAAGTAGTAAAATACCATAGTAACGTGCCGCTGTGGCGGAACAGGCAGACGCAAGGGACTTAAAATCCCTCGATGTAACAGTCGTATCGGTTCAAATCCGATCAGCGGCACCAAATAAACCCAACCTATTTTTGTAGGTTGGGTTTATTTATTTGTCTGCGCGAAGGATTTGAAATTATAATTAAGGGCTCCCGAAAATATTTTGTTTAAAAAGATTTTTGGGAAAAAGGAGCAATAACGAAGCGCCTTTGGAATTTACTTTTAGTAAATTACTTTAAGC
>JAZURK010000235.1:0-8043 GCA_045606165.1 Christensenellaceae bacterium | reverse complement strand
AACTTGAATAGGACCAAACGAAATAGGATAGAACGAAAGCGTTAAAACGATATAAAGCGCACCTACAATTCCCGTTAACGCCAATCCGTATGCAGTTTTATGTCTTTTTTGATTTATCATAAATTTGTCCCTTTGCCGTATTTTCGAGTGGGTTTAACAAAGTATTATTAAGCATTTAATTTAGCCTTTAATAATCGTCAAGACGATGAAATACCATAAGATTAATTTTAAAAGGACAAATCAAACGCAAGCAAGACAAGGCAAACCCCGATGGCTATACTTGCCGTATTTTCGAGTGGGTTTAACACAGTATTGCGCCGCTTTTTTAGCATTAGTTTATGTATAGTGATAGAGACTAGTCGACGGCACAATATAAGATTGATTTTAAAAGGTTAAATCAAACACAAGTAAGACGAGGCAAACCCCGAAGGTAATACTTGCCGTATTTCCAAGCGGGTTTAACAATGTATTACGCCGTGTTTCATTTAAACTTTATCAATCGTTATTGTGACGGAGACAAAACCCCCAAAAATTCAAATGACTGTTTGCGATTATCCGTAAACAGCCACCTGAAAAATATATGATAAGGGGGAAAATGATGAACGTAATTAAACGTTGATTTTCTCAACAGTAGCCATTATATTCTTTTAAATTTTTTTTGTAAAGCGTTTTAACCCGCTTTTTTAAAATATTTTAAATTTTTTCAAAATAAAAATATTCGTCGTTTTGGGCAACTAATTCAAAGCCCGAATTTTCAAATAATTTTTTTGAAGAAAAATTCGCTTTGTAGCATTTTGCCTTTAATTTTAGGTTTAATTTTTCTTTTACAAAACTGCTAATTAAGTTTATACTTTCGCTTGCGTAACCTTTGTTTTGCTCTTTTTTAAAAAGCCTAATTCCCACTTCAACGCACCCGTCGAAACTAAACTTATATAAAATAACTTCGCCTATCAAATCTTTTTTACCTTTTTCTCTTATGGCAAGGCAAAGATTAAACTTGTTTTTAAAATCATTTTTTTGTAGTTTGTAAAAATAATCTTCAGTAGGGGTTTTATTGAGTTTTTTATAATCAAATCCCCACCATTTATTGTTTTTAACCGCTACGTATAACTTGTAATAGTTTTTAGCATCGGCTTTTTTTATTGGCGATAAATATACTCGTTCCCCTTTTAGCGTAGGAGCGGAAAAATCTTTCATAAACGAATTGATTTTTACGTAATATTTATCAATCATAAACACGGGGCGGTATTGCATTTTAGAATAGCGAAGTCCCATATCCCCAGAATCGTCTTCACGGTTGACGTAAACGATACCGTCTTTTTCGCTGTGTTTAACAAATTCGTTAAACATAGTTGGGTAAACCCCTCTATATTCAGTAAGCCCTTTTTCGATATGGATAATTAAAGTGTCTTTAATATACTCACCAACGGAAAACGCTACGATTTTACCATCAACTTCTAGATATCCGCCAACAAAATCTTTAACCCGTAAATTTTTAACGAGTTCTAAAGTGTTAAGGTATTCGTTCTTTTCAATACCTTTCATATTCTTATGTTCTTTTTTATAAACTTCCAAAAACTCAATAAGTAGCGGAATAGTTTTTTTAGTTATAACTTTATATTGATAGTTTGGGTACGCCTTTTTAAAAGCGTTTATATGATTGCGTTGACCGTTGTATTTTTTACCCTTAAAGGTTTTGATATCTTCATATCTATATATATAGTCGCTAAAATTACGGTTGAATCCCGAAGATACTTGATAGCCTTTATACCTATCTAGTAAAATATCCGCGGTTTTTTTTGATAAAAACGAAAATTTAATAGCGTATTCGTTTTCTATACAGTATTTTTCTATTTCGCTAACCGCATCTAAAAAATCCCCACATCCAACGGGCGGAAAGAAGGTCGGGGCGTTTTTATCCCCAACCTTTAATATAAGCATCCCATTATGTATCGCGTATTCGTAACGGAAAAAATTGTACCACATATAAATAACGCCTTGCGAATAATCGCAAGTGTTTTCGTTATTTTGTTTAACGTAATCCATTACGCTTTTAACGCTTTTTCTTTTGAGTGTTTTGAATTTTAGCATACGTTATATCTTTTCTTTTCGTTTATATTACTTTCTTTGTTTTTCTTCAAGCATTTCAACAATTTCAGTAAGCCTATCTAAATCATCGGTAGTGTAGTAGTCGATATAAATTCTACCTTTTTTATCATTGCCGATTGCCGCAACCTTCGTACCGAAAGTTTGTTGCATCCGCGAGATAAGGTCTTTAAGTTCCGCGCTCATTTCAGCAATTTTTTTGGCTTGCCTTAATTTTCTTGCTTCGTCAGGTGGGTTGAAATAATCTTTCACAGCCTTTTCAACGTCCCTAACCGACATACCGTCTTTAACGGCAGTATTCGCTATTTTCTTTTGAACGTCGCTTGGTAAGGTAACGAGCGCCCTTGCGTGACCAGACGAAAGTTTGCCGTTTGCAACGAGTTTAACAACTTCGCCTTCCAAACTTAAAAGTCTTAACGTGTTAGCAACAGCCGAACGGCTTTTGCCTATTCTTTCAGAAAGTTCTTCTTGGGTAAGACCGTAATCGTCCATAAGTTGTTTCATAGCAGTAGCGGCTTCAATAGGGTTAAGGTCTTCCCTTTGTAAGTTTTCGATAAGGGAAATCTCTTTAACTCTTCTTTCATCGTATTCTTTTACGATAGCAGGAATAGTATCTTGACCTGCAATTTTCGACGCGCGATAACGCCTTTCACCCGCGATAATCATATACTTGCCGTCACCGTCTTTATTAACGACAATCGGCATAATAACACCGTTTAACTTAATCGAACTTGCAAGTTCGTTAAGGGCTTTTTCATCAAAGATTTTTCTTGGTTGGTTAGGGTTAGCGTACACTTCGTCAAGTTTTAAATTAAACACCCCGTTAGAAATATCTTCAGCGGTAACGCCTAAAGTTTTGCTGTAATCGTCTTCAGTTGATTGAAATAATGCAGATAAACCTTTACCTAAACCTTTATTTACTTTATTAGCCGACATAAGTATCTCCCCCTTTGGTTAAGAATTCTTTCGTGAGTTCTAAATATCCTTTAGCGCCCGTACTAGTTGGCGCGTGTATCATAACGGGTACACCGTGGCTTGGCGCTTCGGACACCCTAATGTTTCTTGGAATAACCGTATCAAACACTTTTTTACCAAAAAACTTTCTAATTTCTTCGGCGATTTGCCTTGAAACGATAGCCCTGCCGTCGTACATCGTAAGCGAAACACCGTTAATATCAAGTTTAGGATTTAAGTGTTTCTTAACAAGTTTAATGGTATTCATAAGTTGTGATAAACCTTCAAGAGCGTAATACTCGCATTGGATAGGAATAATAATACTGTCCGCGCAAGTAAGAGCGTTTATTGTAAGCAAGCCAAGCGAAGGTGGGCAGTCAATCGTGATATAATCGTATTCTTGACGAGCCTTTTGCACCGCTTCACAAAGTCTTTTTTCGCGGTTTTTAAGGTACACGAGTTCAACTTCCGCACCCGCTAAATCAATGGTAGACGGCACCACGAATAAGTTTTCGATTTCAGTAGCAACCGTTGCGTCTTTAATTTCAACTTCGTCGGTTAAAACGTGATAAATAGCTGTTTTTACCGCGCCTTTATTAATGCCGATACCCGTAGTCGCGTTGCCTTGCGGGTCAAGGTCAATCATTAAAACTTTTTTGCCAAGCGACGCCATATACGCCGACATATTTACACAAGTAGTAGTTTTACCTACACCGCCTTTTTGATTTGAAAATGCAATTACTTTTCCCATAATTTTTCCTCTTTAGTTAAATCACTCTTGTTTGTTGTCATCAGTCGTTTCGGTAGGAGTTTCAGTTGTTTCTTCTACTTTTTCTTCAGCTTTTGCGCTTTCTTTTTCTTCACGTTTGCTGTCCGCCGCTCTTTCCATTTTTATAAAAGGATTTTCTTTGGCAAGCCCGTCTTTTTCTTCCATAATCTTGATGATTTCACTTGCCGATTTGCCTTCCATAATCATATCGACTTCTTCTTGATAAATAGTTTCGCGTTCAACGAGTAATCTAGCCATATTATCAAGAGCGTTTTTATTGGCTTTTAAAAGTTCCGTTGCCTTTTTGTGCGCGGTTTTGATGATGTTTTCAATTTCAAGGTCTATAATTTTAGCAAGTTCTTCGGAATACGTTGCCCTAGTTTGCATATCCTTACCGATAAACACTTGGTCGCCACCACCGTAGTTTACAGGGCCAATTTTATCACTCATACCCCACTCGGTAACCATTTTTCTTGCCCTTTGGGTAACAACGCTAATATCGTTAGACGCGCCCGCGGAAATATCTTTAATGATAAGTTCTTCGGCAACCCTACCGCCTAAAGTCATTACGATATCGTCTAAAAGTTTGGATTTTTCGATATGGTTGCTGTCGTTATCAGGTCTAGTCATTGTGTAGCCCGCAGCAAAACCCCTTGGTATAATAGAAACTTCTTGAACTGGGTCACAGTTAGGAAGTAACCTTGCTAAAATTGCGTGGCCTGCTTCGTGATAAGCAGTAATACGTTTATCCGTTTCAGTAACCACCCTACTTTTCTTTTGTGGACCGATTATTACTTTATTGATTGCTTCGTATAAGTCAACGTTAGTGATTGCTTGGCGGTCTTGCCTTGCTGCAAGAATAGCCGCTTCGTTTAAAAGGTTAGCAAGGTCGGCACCGCTAAAGCCCGCAGTCATACGCGCAAGAACTTTAAAGTTTACGTCGCTTGCAAGCGGTTTGTTTCTAGCGTGGACTTTTAAAATTGCCTCCCTACCCCTAACGTCAGGAATATTAACGTAAATTTGTCTGTCAAACCTACCAGGTCTCATCAACGCTGGGTCTAAAATATCGGCACGGTTTGTAGCAGCCATAATGATAATACCTTCGTTCGCGTCGAAACCGTCCATTTGTACTAAAAGTTGGTTAAGCGTTTGTTCCCTTTCGTCGTTACCACCGCCAAGACCAGCGCCACGGTGACGGCCAACGGCGTCAATTTCGTCGATAAACACGATACAAGGCATACTCTTTTTAGCCATAGCGAATAAGTCTCTAACACGGCTCGCGCCTACGCCGACGAACATTTCAACGAAATCAGAACCCGAAATCGAGAAGAAAGGAACGTTTGCTTCGCCAGCAACGGCTTTTGCAAAAAGAGTTTTACCTGTTCCCGGAGGACCTACTAAAAGTACGCCTTTAGGAATTCTTGCGCCAAGCGCCGAGAATTTTTTAGGGTTTTTAAGGAACTCAACGATTTCTTGAAGTTCTTGTTTTTCTTCTTCGGCACCCGCAACGTCGGTAAATCTAACTTTTACGTTTTGGCTAACCCTTGCTTTAGTTTTGCCAAAGTCCATAGCCGATTTATTAGAACCGTTAACGGAACGCATCATTACCATAATAAGAATAATGCCTACCACCATTATCAAAAGAGGAAAAGCAAGCGACGACCAGAACGAACCCGCATTAGGGTCTTCGTAATCGATTTGAATATTGTTTTTAGCAAAAGTATCAATTAATCCTTCGCCAAACAATTCGCTTTCACTTCTTGAATAACTCGTTTTGTAAACCGCAGTATATCTTACTTTACCTGCAACTTCAGTTTTCTTATAGCCTGTAAGATTATATCCATCAACTACGACTTTTTGAATTTCACTTTTACTTTCCTTAAAAGTCCATTCGTCACTTGGGGAATTTTCTTCATAATAAAAACCCGCGTACGCGATAAATTCAGACGTAGTTACGTCCTTAACAGCCAACCTATTCATAAAATACGTTATAGCGAGAACGGATACTACTAGTATTATTCCTATTGTAATCCAAATCCTCCCACCATTTTTTTTCATAAAACCTCCAATATAGCGCATAGTTTATTATATTAGCGCTTATACATTTTAATTAAATTTTTCGTTTTGGGAACACCCGTTTAAAACAAGCCGTATTAAAATATTTATATTTTAAAATACCTACTTGAATTTTATTTTAACATAAAAATAAACAAATATCAATACATTTGATTAAAGTTTTTTATATTTTCATAAATTTCATAATTCTTTAACAATTAATAAATATGCAAACTAGCTATAAATAATGTTAAATTTAGCAATCAAAACTAAAACAAACAAAAACGCATTGCCCTAACAAAATTTAAAAAAACTAATCGGCGTTATTACATTTACCTACTAATTTAACCGCATATGTTAAGCACAAACCAACGTTAGTATTATAACACAAATTAAACGTCTTATTATAGCAGTAAAATTTAAGCGTAGATAAAACAACTGCTATTAGCATAAAAATACGGTAAAATTAGCAAGCAACAACGCCATAACTTATTTTGCTTAATTTTTAAATAATTATTCACACTTTAGCTAAATATTTATAAAAAAACAACAAAAAAACCACTAAATATCCTTACATTTTATAAAATTTTGAAACTTTTATAATTTTATATTTTTCTTGCTATTTTTACTCCAAAAAAACCGCATAAAAAATGTTTCATATGAAACAATTTTAAATTTTAAAACCCAAAATCGCCGATTTTATCGAAGATTTTGGGTTTTTAGTTTTTAGGGTTCACTTTTTACTTGCTCTTTGTCCACTGTATTTTTGGTGGCCAAAAAATCGTGTTTCACGTGAAACATTTAAACGTTTTCGGTAAAAAGTAGCGTATCGTATTTTATGTGTAATAATTACGATAAATTCTATCAATAAAATTAATGCTATCCCATAAACGCTACGGCTTTTTTTAATAAAATAGTTGTTGTTAAGTTTAATAACACTTCAAAAACACGTTGACGCAAAAAAATTACCCCGCTTTAAGCGGGGCAATTCATTTTAACTAAAAATATTTTTAATAAACGGTAAATTCATTATCATTTCCATTAATTTATTAAACACACAAATTACGTCACCTTCAGGTATTAAATATTGATTTACGTCGATAAAAATTGACAACACACTACAAATTAATACAAGTAATATTAAAGCTTTAAGGACGCTAAATATAATACCAAGCGTTTTATCAACCGCTTTAATAACTGGAATTTGCGTTACAAATTTAAAAAATATCTTTATAAGTAAGAAAACGACATTCGCAATAATGATGATTGATAAAAAACTTATTACATTTAAAGCCCATTTTGTAAGTACGTCTACGACTTGTACGTCAAAATTTGAATTTACAACCAAGTTTGCAATTATTTCATGTAAAAATGCTGGGATTTTAGATTCGCCTAAAGCGGAAAGCAAAGCTTCCTCACTTGAAAGGTTATTGCCAAGCACCGAACCAAATAACGACTCAACCACACCGCGCACAGCATTAGTAATTGATGGGATTTTGTTATAAATGAGTTCAGCTAGGTTGTCGCTAAATAAAAACGCTAGCACCAGACTTGCAATAAAACCTAAAATAGATAGAATTTGTTTCATAAATCCTTTAAAGTAGCCAATAAGTCCTGCTACTAAAACGGCAACTAAAACAACTATATCTACCGTGGCTATCTTTAATATCCCACTTCCTAAAACAGCAGGGATAGCAAGTAAATTATTCATTTTAATTAGTCCTTCTTTGCGGGTAACCCCGCCATATGTATATAATTATTACGATTGTTTATAAAAAATAATCAATCATTGATATTATTCTATCACAACAATAAAAAATTGTCAAGTGAGTATAGGTTTTTTAGTTCTTGTCAATAATGAAAATATGAATCAGTACGTCTTTAATTATAAAAATATAGGTAGCGCTAACGGAATTAGTGAAAGTTTAAGTAGATTATACCAAACTCCTTATCCTGTAATAGTATGCGTTGGTTCAGATTTAGTTGTTGGGGATTGTTTAGGCCCTTATATAGGTAGTCAATTATCAAAAAAACTTAACAACGTATTCGTTTACGGAACTCTTGAACGACCAATAACGGCAAAGGAAACACACGTAGTCTATAATACAGTTAAAAAAATTCATCCAAAGTCACGAATACTAGTCGTTGACGCCGCCGTA
>JAZURK010000234.1:0-2432 GCA_045606165.1 Christensenellaceae bacterium | reverse complement strand
ACTTACCCTGAACTTGTTGACCTCTCTCGTTGCGAACGCAATACCGAATGGTTTGCAAAAAGCGCCACCGAAGCAAGCGAAGAACTTGGCAAACATATGGTTAACTGCACGCTTGAATGGTTGAGAGAAGTTATTAAGTAGTAGTTAAAGCATAAAAAAATTCCAACGATAAAAAGTCGTTGGAATTTTTATTTATAGTCTTATTGAAACGTCACCGCTATTTACAGTTATAAGTTCGCCGTTTTTATCAACGATTAGCGCACCGCTATCCGTTATATCTACGGCAATGGCGGTATATTCGTCTTGCCCCGATACGACGGTAACTTCTCTATTTAAAATAATACTGCGGTTTTTGTATTCTAATAAATAGTTACCGCTTAAAACTTGACTTTCTATATTAGATAGGTTGTTTAAAATTTCGGCAATAAGTACGTTTCTATCAACTCTTACCCCTTCTTTTTCTAGACTTGTGGCAATCGTTGATATTTCACTAGGAAAATCAAGCCCATAGCAATTTATACCAATACCGCAAACGGCGTAGGAAAGTTTTTTATTTTTAAAGTCCACGCCCGATTCCGTTAAAATACCTGAAACCTTTTTACCGTTTATGAATAAATCGTTAACCCACTTAATACCGACCTTTATTCCGCTTACCTTTTCAACGGCGTTTGCCACCGCTACCGCTATAAAAGAAGTAATTTTAACGCCGTCGGTTACCGATAAGTTTGGGGTTAAAAGTATGCTCATATACACCCCTTTACCGCTTGGCGAATAAAAACTGCGATTGTTTCTTCCCCTGCCTTTAGTTTGATTTTCGGCTATAACAACGGCTAGGCAGGAAGAGCCAACGAAACTTTTAACGTCGTCGTTAGTAGAAAGCGTAGTTTCCTTTATAACGATATCTATATTTTTATTTATTAAATTGTCTTTAATAAGTTTTTCATTTATCATAGTTATAGAAAAAGCGGAGTTTTTACTCCGCTTTTAATCAAAGTCTAATTTTAGATTCAATATACGCTTTGAGTTCAGAAATAGGAAGACGTACTTGTTCCATAGTATCTCTATCACGAACGGTTACGCAGTTATCAGTTTCGCTATCAAAGTCGTAAGTGATACAGAAAGGAGTACCAATTTCGTCTTCACGGCGGTATCTTTTACCGATAGAACCTGCCTCATCGTAATCAACCATAAAGTATTTAGAAAGTTCGTCGTAAATAGCAAGGGCTTTTTCACCGAGTTTTTTACTTAATGGTAATACCGCTGCCTTAAACGGAGCAAGGGCTGGGTGAAGGTGCATAACTGTTCTAACGTCGTTTTCGCCAACTTCTTCTTCATCGTAAGCGTTAGAGAGAACGGCTAAAACGCATCTTTCTACGCCGAGTGATGGTTCAACAACGTATGGAACGTATTTTTCGTTAGTTTCGCTATCAAAGTAAGATAAATCTTTCCTTGAAACGTTTTGGTGTTGTGTAAGGTCGTAGTCAGTTCTATCGGCAACGCCCCAAAGTTCGCCCCAACCGAAGGGGAACAAGAATTCAAAGTCAGTCGTTGCTTTTGAATAGAAACAAAGTTCTTCGGGGTCGTGGTCGCGGAGCCTTATTCTTTCTTCTTTTAAGCCGATTGCGATAAGCCAGTCGCGGCAGAAACTTCTCCAGTAACTAAACCACTCTAAATCCGTACCGGGTTTGCAGAAGAATTCAAGTTCCATTTGTTCAAATTCTCTTACACGGAAGATAAAGTTACCTGGTGTGATTTCGTTTCTGAACGATTTACCGATTTGCGCGATACCGAAAGGAACTTTTCTTCTTGCCGAGCGTTGTACGTTTACAAAGTTAGTAAAGATACCTTGCGCCGTTTCAGGACGGAGATATACGGTATTTTTGCTATCTTCAGTAACGCCTTGGAAAGTTTTGAACATTAAGTTGAATTGTCTAATATCGGTAAAGTTGTGTTTACCGCAAGTAGGACATAAGATGTTGTGTTCTTCAACAAATTCTTTCATTTCAGCGTGAGTGAAAGCGTCGATACCTTTTTCTAAAGTATAGTTGTTTTCTTTAACCCAGTCTTCAATGAGTTTATCCGCACGAAATCTTTCGTGACATTCCTTACAGTCCATAAGCGGGTCCGAAAAGCCTGCCAAGTGACCTGATGCTACCCAAGTTTGTGGGTTCATAAGTATTGCCGCGTCTAAACCAACGTTGTATTTGTTTTCTTGAACGAATCTTTGCCACCACGCTTTTTTAACGTTGTTTTTAAGTTCAACGCCGAGTGGACCGTAGTCCCAAGTGTTAGCAAGACCGCCGTAAATTTCACTGCCTGGAAAAATAAAACCCCTAGTTTTGCAAAGGGTTACGAGTTTTTCCATTGTAACTGTTCTTTTTTCTTCCATAAGTCACCTCATTAATGGTATAATTTTAATAGAAATATAAATA
>JAZURK010000233.1:0-6387 GCA_045606165.1 Christensenellaceae bacterium | reverse complement strand
AGTTAACTACCCTTTGTAAACTCGTTGAAAGCAACGTGGACGCAGGTTACGACGGAATTATCGTTACACACGGCACGGATACTTTGCAGTACACCGCATCGGCGCTTGCTTATACGGTAAAAACTCAAATTCCTATAATTTTAGTTTCGTCTAACTTTCCGCTTGACAATAAACTCTCTAACGGCCACGATAACTTTTTAGGCGCGGTAGAGTTTATTAATCAATGCAAAACCAAAGGCGTTTTCGTTTCGTATAGAAATATCTCGGCGGGGGACGTAGAGTTTTTCCCTGCAAATAGGCTATTAACCCACCTTGAAGGCAAGCATAAACTTTATTCTATCGACGGTATTCCTTGCGCGCTATATGCTAAACCTGATATGGTTATTACATCGGAGTTAAACTTTGCTAATAGCGTTATCGTTTTTGAAGAAGCAACGCCTATTGCGGGCAAGGGCGCTATCGGCAGTGTAGAGTTTGTTAAAGACCCTAAAATTTTATTTTTAACAAGTCACCCAGGTGATAGTTTTAACTACAAAGTTGAAGATTATGACGCCGTTTTAATCAAGCCTTATCACTCTGGCACGCTTGATACGGCTAATCAAAAATTCGTTGAATTTTGTAAAAAGGCAAAAGAAAATAATATCCCTATATTTATCCCTAACGTAAACGGTGGAATATCTTACGAAAGCACTAAAACCTTTAACGAACTTTCTTTAACGGTGTTACCGTATTCGGCAATTCCTGCTATCTACGTTAAAATTTGGATAGCAATAAGCATAGGCGCGAATATTAAAGAGTTTGTTTTAGAAGAATTAAACGGCGAATTTTTAAATAAAACCGAACAAGAGTTTAAAAAATGCAAACATTAAAGTCTTCTAAAATAACCTTTATAATCTCAATGCTCGTTTTCGGCACTATAGGGCTATTTGTAAAATTTATCCCTTTGGCGTCGGGCGAAATTGCACTTTATAGGGCGGTACTTGCATCGGTTTTAATATTTTTGTTTTTAATTATATCAAGGCGTAAAATTCCGTTTAAGGAAATAAAAAAACAACTGCCGTTGCTTTTTATTTCGGGCGTGTGCGTTGGGTTTAACTGGATTTTACTTTTTCAAGCGTATAAATATACTACCGTGTCAGTCGCAACGCTTGCTTATTACTTTGCGCCCGTTTTGGTAACGCTAATTTGCCCTATCGTATTTAAAGAAAAAATGACCTTAAAAAATTGGGTGTGCTTTGCCTTTTCAACGGTTGGTATCGTGTTAATCACGGGTATAGGCGACGTATCGCAAGGTAAAAACCACCTTATCGGCGTGCTTTATGGATTGGGTGCGGCGTGCCTTTACGCTTGCGTTGTCGTAATCAACAAGTTTATTAAAAACGTTGACGGTATCGAAAGGACGTTTTTACAATTTTTATCTGCAATCGTAGTGCTTTTACCTTACGTTTTACTATCGGGCGGAATCAACGTTGCCACCCTCAACGGCAACGGACTTATTATGCTGTTAATAGTCGGTATAGTGCATACGGGTATCACGTATTGCTTGTATTTTTCTTCACTTAAAGACCTAAAAGGTCAACAGTCGGCAATTTTAAGTTATATCGACCCGCTCGTTGCCGTCTTAATTTCCGTTCTTGCATTAAGTGAGAACTTAACCCTTTTGCAATGTATCGGCGGAGTGTTAATTTTAGGCTTTGCCATTTTAAACGAAATAAATTTTACTAAAAAAGGAGAATAGATATGTTAAAAATAGGTTTATCGTGTTCGTTTGAACTCAACGAAGAAACGTTTATTTCTTTAAAAGACGCGGGGATTGACTGTATAGAAATTTCCTTTAGGCCAGAAACGATTGATAGTTTAAACTATCAACAAGTAAAAGAACTCTCTAAAAAATACGGTGTAGAACTTTGGTCTTATCACCTTCCGTTTTGGTGGATAGGCGCAACAATAGATGCGTCGTCTCACGATGAAAGCGTTAGGGATTTTACGTTAAAACTTTGGCAAAACTACGTAAAAAAAGGCGCGGAAATCGGTATAAAAAGGTTTGTTGTGCACCCAAGTAGCGAACCGAAAAGCCAAGATATAAAGGAAAGAAACCAAGAAATCGAATATTCAAAACAAACCCTTTCAGCCCTTGCTGAATACGCCGAAAAACTCGGCGCTATCATTTGCGTTGAAGACTTGCCAAGAACTTGTTTAGGTAGGGATTCTAAAGAACTTTTAAATATCGTTTCGGCGCACCCTAACTTAAAGATTTGTTTTGATACCAACCACCTTTTAGCCGAAGACCTTTTAGAGTTCGTAGACAACGCGCATGGCAAAATTGAAACTTTGCACGTTTCCGATTACGATTATATCGACGAACGTCATTGGTTACCTGGCGAAGGAAAAATTGATTGGCAAAAACTATATAACAAACTTATATCCAAAGGATATAACGGGGCTTGGCTTTACGAAATAGGCATTAAAACACGTCCAAGTATAATAAATCGTTCGCGTGAACTTACTTTCGAAGATTTTACAAAAAACGCCAACGAGATTTTTGAGAATAAACCGTTAACTTTGATTTAAAGATTAATAAAAAGGGGATTTCGCAATTTTGCGAAATCCCTTTCGTTTTAGTTATTTACAATATTTATAGGCTCGCCTTTAACAAAGCAAGTGATATTGTTTGCAACAAGGTCAATAAGGCGTTGGCGCGTTTCCTTTGGCGCCCAAGCGATATGCGGTGTAAAGGTTATATTTTTAGCGTTTAATAAAATATGATTTTCCGTCATAGGCTCGAAAGTTAAAACGTCAAGCATAGCGTGTGCGATAACGCCGTTATTAAGCGCGTCAAGTAAATCTTCTTCGTTAATAACGCCACCGCGCGAAGTGTTTATTAAAACCGCGCTTTTTTTCATAAGCGAAAGCGTGTCTTTGTTGATAAGATGTTTAGTATCGTCGTTAAGCGGACAGTGGATAGACAAAAAGTCGCTTTCTTTTAGTACGGTTTCTTTATCGACTTGCGGATAAGGTATATCCTTTTTAGAACGGTTGTAAACTATAACTTTCATACCAAAAGCGTCGGCAATTTTAGCAACGGTTTTACCGATATTGCCGTAACCTATAATACCTAAAGTCTTTCCTGCAAGTTCAACAAGCGGTTTGTCAAAATAGCAAAAAGTTTTGCTTTTAATCCAATCCCCTTGTTTTACCGATAAATCGTATTCGCTAACTTTGTTAGAATAGTTTAAAATAAACGCGAAAACGTGTTGCGCTACGTCTACGGTAGAGTAGTTTGGCACGTTAGCAACCAAAATTCCTTTTTGTTTAGCATAAGCAAGGTCAACGTTATTGTAACCCGTTGCGGTAATCGCAATAAATTTAAGGTTAGGCAAACAGTCCATTAATTCTTTAGTGATAAGCGTTTTATTACAAACTATAACTTCACTATCGTAGCAAACTTTTTTAATTTCTTCGGGAGATAAAACGTCAAAGTAACTAACTTCGCCAAGATTGTTAATCGAAGTTAAATCAATATCCCCAACGGTAAACGAAATTCTATCTAAAACTGTTATTTTCATTATATATTCCTTTAATTATTTATTAGTTCAGTCGGCTCTAAATTCGCCTGTTTTTGCGGAATGATATTAAGTGCGATAACCGATGCAAATACAACGATTATGCCTATAATTTTAATAAACGAAGGGACTTCGTTATACATAATAAGTCCAACGAAAATTGACGCTACTATTTCAAAGCAAGCGATAATTGACGCCTTGCCGTTTTCCATATTTTTAAGCCCTAAAGTGTAAAGGGTGTAAGGTGCAACGGTAGAAATCAAGCCTAAACCTAAAAAGTAGAATAAACTATCGTCTAAATAGTTAAGGTTTGCGCTAAATTCTTTGTACGGTACGAAGAAAGTTGACGCTAAACACGCGAATATAAACGAGTATAAAATTATCGTTTCCGACTTGTAACCTTTGTTCATTGCAAAGCGCGAGAAAATGCTGTAAAGACCGTAGCAAATACCCGAGCATAAGCCTATTAAAAAGGACGGTAACGAAAGTTCAAAGCCACCTGTTTCGTACGAGCAGAGTATACAGCCTATAAACGTGGTAATTAAGCCTACCACTTTAATAACGGTAAGTTTTTCTTTAAACAGAAAAACGGATAGGGTAATAACGACGATAGGCGAAGTATACATTAGTATGCACGCCGTACCAAGCGACGCGCTTTTCATTGTTAAAAAGTAGAAAAGACTACACCCAAAAGCACCGATTGAACCCGTGCCGAAAAAACACCAAACGTCTTTAAGTTTGATTTTAAATACCTTGCGGTCGAAAATCACAAAGAACAAACTTGCGAAAATTGATGCGGTTAAAAATCTAATAAAAACAATCTCAAAAGTTGAAAAACCGTAGTTTCCTGTTTCTCTAACGAAATATCCGGATATCCCCCAAGTAACAGCCGCTAAAAAAACAAGTATTGGGGAAATAAATTTTTTCATATTAACTATGTAATAATTCAGAAATTATTTCAAGAATTTTATCGTGACAGCCACCACAACCAGTTGAACAGTGCGTAATTTTTTGTACGTCGTCAAACGCGGTTAAAACGTCGGTAAAAGTTTCTTTTGAGGAAAGTGCTTTTTCGATGTCTGCAAGGGAAACTTGTTTACAGTTACAAATGATTTGATTTTCCATATAAGTAAAACTCCTTTGTGTTTTATTTTTTTATAAGCCTATATCCTTTATAACTTCGCCCGCAATAATCAAGCCGACTATCGGCGGAACGAAGGAATTGCTAGCAGGGGCAGGGCGATTGCCTTTAAGTTCCCCGCTTTCTTCTATATTTATCGGTTTTTCTTCCGAATAAACTACCTTTAAACTATCTATGCCGTTTTCCTTTAAAAGTTTGCGCATAACTTTACAAAGCGGACAAACTTTAGTATCCTTTATATCGGCAACTTTAAACGCGGTTTGGTCGAGTTTGTTTCCAGCCCCCATCGCGCTAATTACTGGAACGCCGTTTAGTTTTGATTGTTTTATAATTTCAAGTTTACCCGATATCGTGTCAATAGCGTCTACAACGTAATCGAATTTTGAAAAATCCATATCGCCGTTATCGTTTAAAAGTACGAATTTATCAAAAGTATTAACGATTATATCGGGGTTGATTTGGTAGGCGCGCTCTTTAGCAACGCCCACCTTCTTTTTGCCAATCGTTTGTGTGGTGGCGTAAAGTTGGCGGTTGACGTTAGATAGGGAATACACGTCGCTATCCACAAGCGTTAAACTGCCTACTCCACCACGGCAAAGCGCCTCTACGACGTAACTTCCCACACCGCCAAGACCAAATACGGCAACGTGCGAGTTTTTTAGTTTATCAAGTCCGCTTTCTTTAAAAAACGGTATACTTCTTATAAATTTTTCGTTCATCTTAAACATTTTAACACATTTAAAAATCGTTGACAAGGCATTGATTGTAAAAAGTTTTCAACATTGTTAATAAATATGTTGATAACTCCTTGAAATTATCAACAAATTTTGAATAAAGTATTGATTTTTTTAAAAAGATAGTATATTATATATAAATAATATTTATCGTTTTAGGTTAGGAGAAGTATTATGCCTGGAATTTTAGAACAATTACAATATTTTCTTCCCGTTTTAGCGTCGGCTTTTTTTGGGTTTGTTATAGGCTTTGAAAGGAAAAAGCGCTCAAAAGAGGCGGGTATTCGTACACACGCGCTCGTTTGTATGGGCTCTGCGCTTATGATGGTTATTTCAAAGTACGCGTTTAACGATAGCGGGGACTTTGACGCCGCTAGGGTTGCTGCGCAAATCGTTACAGGTATCGGTTTCTTGGGCGCAGGTACTATCGTATTTAAAAACCGTTCAATTCACGGCTTAACTACCGCAGCGGGCATTTGGGCTACTGCCGGCGTCGGTATGGCTACGGGTGGCGGTCTTTACGTTTTAGCAGCGTGCGCTACCGTGCTTATTGTGTTTATTCAGTTCGTTTTACATATTGACTGTTGGCTTTTAAGTACTAAAAAGATTTATCGCCTTCATATTTTCTTTAAAAACGACAACGACGAAGCAAACCAAATTAAAGACCTTTTCGACGTAAAACACTTCCATCAAGTACATATCACAAGGGAAAGCGATTCCGTTACTTGCGACGTAACGATTGATACCCCTATGCTCTATTCGTCTGAAAGACTCAATCAAATCGTAAAAGAAAATCCTTATATCTTATCAATCCAACGTATCGAAGAAGACTAATTTACGGCAAAACAACAAAAAATACTTTGCGTTTTGCTCGCTTGTGTACAAAAAGTACACTTACTCGCAATAACGCGTGTCTTTTTTGCCGTTTTATCCGTAAATAAAGCAAAAC
>JAZURK010000232.1:0-10397 GCA_045606165.1 Christensenellaceae bacterium | reverse complement strand
CTACAATTTTGCCTGCGTCTTTAACTTTCTTTAAGTCGCCTGTTAAGTTTTCGTCACCGTTGTCACCGCCACAAGCTGTGAAAGTGTAAAGCGATGCTACGATGAGTAATGCTGCTACTAATGTTGATAAGAATTTTTTCATAATAATTTCTCCTAAAAATTTTATTACCTTTTTGATTTTTACTTCATTGCTTTAATGTGCTGAAGTAATTTTGATAGTGCTATTATACTTCATTACGCTAAAGAAGTAAAGCGTTTTTCACTACTTTTTTAAAATTTTTTTTAAATATTTTTTGCAAAACTCAAAATTGCCGATTTTATCGAAGATTTTGATATAAAAAAGTTTTTAAAATTTTTTAAAAAGTTTAATAAAAAATAGTAAATTTTCTAAAAAAGGCAAAAATTTACCCGCAAACCGTGGTTTGCGGGTGTAATTATTATTTAGATAAAAGGTTAAAAATCTTATCAGCAACAGTAGAAATATTGTCAACTTCAAGTCCTGCCATTAACAATGCTTGAGAATAAAGTACCATAGATAAATCTTTAAAGTCGTCTGACTCTTTATCCATACCCTTTAATTTTTCAAAAATAGGGTGATTTACGTTGATTTCTAAAACCTTGTTTGCTTTAACGCTTTCGTTAGCGTTAGGCATTTGATTTAAAACTTTTTCCATTTCAAGTGAAAGTTCCCCTTCGCTTGACATACAAACGGCGTGCTTGTTAAGTTTACTATTACCCTTAACTTTGGCTACTTTGTCGTTTAAAACGGCTTTTACGGCGTCTAATACGCCTTTAACCTCATCAGTAACCGTTTCTTCTCCGCTATCTACCATTTGCGTTGCGTTTTTGAAGGCTTTTTTATCATATTCGCCCATAAACTTAATAGCAAACTCGTCAACTTCGTCAGTCATGGCAAGTATATCTTTGCCGTCTTCAAGCATTTTTTCTACTTGTGGTAACGATTTTATACCATCAATCGACTTACCGCTTACGTAATAAATATCATTTTCGCTATCAGTTAAGCCGTCAACGTATTCTTTTAAAGTAATAAGTTTGTTATTCTTTAACGAATAGAACATTAAAAGGTCTTGTAAAACTTCCCTATTCATACCCCAACTTGAATAAATACCGTATTTAAGTTGTAAGCCGAACGCTTTAAAGAAGGTTTCATAACTTTCCCTATCGTTTTTAAGAAGGTCTAAAAGTTCTTGCTTTATCTTCTTTTCAATAGTTTGGGCAATCGCTTTAATTTGACGGGTTTGTTGTACCGTTTCACGCGAGATATTAAGGGTAACTTCGCTATCAACTAAACCTTTAACGAAACTAAAGTAATCAGGTAAAAGGTCGGCGCACTTTTCCATAATCATAACGCCGTTAGTGTAAAGTTTTAAGCCTTTTTCGTACTGTTTAGTGTAATAGTTGTAAGGTGCCGTTTTAGGAATATACAAAAGCGCTTTAAAATCAACCGCGCCTTCAACCGACGTATGAATAACTTTTATAGGGTTTTCGCTATCAAAGAAGTTTTCTTTATAGAAGTTATCGTATTCTTCCTTTTTGATTTCGCTTTTTGATTTCTTCCAAATAGGAACCATCGAGTTAAGCGTTTCTTTTTCTTTATAACTTTCTTGCTTGCTATCTTCCCCTTCGCCTACCGTTTTGTATTTAGTAACTTCCATTTTAATAGGATAACGGATATAGTCACTATACCTTTTAACTAAAGACTTAATAGTGTATTCTTCTAAATAGGTGTCAAAATTATCGTTATCGGTATTATTCTTTATATAAAGGGTAATTTCCGTACCGTTAGACTCTTTTTCAGCAGGCTTAATATCAAAGCCACTAGAGCCGTTTGAAGACCAAATATTAGCGCTATCGCTACCGTACGCTTTAGATAAAACTTCTACCTTGTCTGCCACCATAAACGCCGAATAAAAACCAACGCCGAACTGACCGATAATGTTTATGTCTTCTTCTTTAAGTTTATCGTCCTTTTTAAACTCAAACGAACCCGATTTAGCAATCGTGCCAAGGTTGTTTTCAAGTTCTTCAGCAGTCATACCAATACCGTTATCGGTAATTTTTAAGATGCGGTTTTCTTTATTTACTTCAATATCAATATAAAAATCGTTTCTTGTAAAGCCCGATAAGTTGTCCGTTAACGATTTATAGTAAAGTTTATCAATCGCGTCTGAACAGTTAGATAATAATTCACGAAGGAAAATTTCTTTATTCGTGTAAATAGAATTAATCATTAAGTCAAGTACGCGTTGTGATTCCGTTTTAAATTTTTTCATAAACTATCTCCTAAAAGCAATTTGTTAGCACTCTCATCACTAGAGTGCTAATTTATTATATCCCTATAAACTCAAAAAATCAAGTGTTTTTGTAATTTTTTTTAAAGTTTTACAAAACTATCATACACAAAATCAAGAAAATATGATATTATACTTATATGAAAAATTATTATCAAACGAAAAAACAAATAAACGTATCCGAAGTTGACGTTAATTACAATTTAAAACTTGATTATATGCTCAACTATTTACAAGACGTTACTACCTATCACTCTTACGAATTAGGCGTGGATAGGGAAAATTTAGTTAAAAGTAGTAACGCGTTTTGGGTGTTAACTAAAATGATGGTACTATTTAATAGATTACCTAGATGGAATGAAGAAGTAACCATTAAAACTTACCCAACAACCATTTCGCCTATTAGATTTTTTAGGGAATATTCTATAACTAGTGATAGTGGCGTTAGTATAAACGGCAAGTCGGAGTGGTGCGTTTTAGACGCGCAAACTCAAGCGATTAGGCGTAGCAATAGCATAAATTATCCAACAGAAATGGAACATTTAAAACCTAACCCTAATATCCCTGACTTTTCTAGGCTAAAAGAACAAGTATGCAGTAGTGATTATATATACACTTATAAAGTTATGCAAACGGATATCGACTGCAACGAGCATACCAACAACGTTGTTTACTTAAAAATGGCGCTTAATTCGTTTAGTTTACAAGAGTTTAAAGAATTATCGTTTAGGGGTATTGAAATTAACTTTTTAAATCAAAGTTATTTTGGCGACGAAATTGATATCTTCAAAAAGAAAGTAGACGGCGGATATTATATTGAAGGTAAAATTCAAGATAAAACGATTTTTACTTCTAAACTTTATATATAAAAAATTGGGGGAGATTATATCTCCGCCTTTATAACATAAAAAAAACGCACTTTGATAGTGCGTTTTTTATTTATTAAACTAATTCAATGATTGCTACTTCAGCAGCGTCACCACGTCTTTCACCTTTAAGATATCTTCTAGTGTAACCGCCACCTTGGCCGAGTTGTTCTTTTCTTTCAGCATATTTTGGTGCGATTTCGTTGAAAATCTTTTCGATAAGTGGGTGATTAATGCCTTTAGTTCTTGCTTTATATGCAGCTTTTGATTCTTTAGCTTCTTTAGCATATTGAATATCATAAGTTAAGCTCATGATTTTTCTTCTAGCAGCAAGTTTTTTAGCACCGTCTTTAATTACTTTTTTAGTAACTTCTTTGCCTTTAGCATCTTTAGTAGTTACAGTAGTTTCAACTGTATCTTCATAAGTGTTAATAGCAAGAGTTATAATTTTTTCAACGTAACTTCTTAATGATGCTACGTGACCTTCAGTCACTTCAATTTTGCCGTACCATAAAAGGTTAGATGCTTGGTTTCTTAAAACTGCTTTTCTTTGTTTAGTAGTTAAACCCATTCTTCCTGGCATTATCTTATTCCTCCTGTTCTTTTAATTTAAGACCGTAACTGTTGAGTTTTAAAATAACCTCGTCAAGAGATTTTTTACCCAAGTTCCTTACTTTAAGCATATCGTCTTCGGTCTTTTTAGTTAAGTCTTCAATAGTGTGTATTCCCGCACGCTTTAAGCAGTTATAGGAACGTACAGATAACTCCATTTCTTCGATGCTCATTTCGAGAATCTTTGGAAGTGGGTCCGTAGGCGCAGACACAAGTATACCTTTACCGTTCATAACGTCTGAAAGATTTACGAAGATACTAATGTGTTCTTGAATAATCTTTGCGGCAAGTGAAACGATTTCCTTACCCGAGAAAGCACCGTTAGTCCAAACTTCAAGGATAAGTCTATCCCTGTCAATGTTTTGACCAACCCTTGCATTTTCTACGTTGTAACTAACTTTCGTTACAGGTGTGTAGATAGAGTCGATTGCAATATAACTGATTTCACCGGTTTTATTGTAATCAGCGCCTTTATAACCTCTACCTCTACCGATAGTTAAATCAACGTCGAAGATACTTCCGCTTTCAACAGTACAAATATATTGGTCAGGATTAAGTACCTCAACCTCTGCGTCCGCTTCAATATCACCTGCGGTAATAACAGCAGGACCTTCTTTACTAATTTTAAGAATTTTTGTAAAGTCAATGTCAGTAGTCGTAGTTTTAATGGCGATTGCCTTTAAGTTAAGAATAATCTCCGTTACGTCTTCCTTAACACCTTTAATTGTTGAGAATTCGTGTTTTACGTCAAGACTCGGTGCAAATTTGATGCCTTGAATAGCAGCACCAGGGAGAGCCGATAATAAAGTTCTTCTTAAACAGTTGCCGATAGTGATACCAAAACCTTTTTCAAGTGGTTCAACAACTATTTTACAATAACTTCTGTCTTCGCTTTCCTCTACCGAAATCTTAGGCATTTCTATTTCCATCATAGAAAATTTACCTCCTGATTTTTTATGATATTACTTTTGGTTTTACTTTGTAAAATACTAATTTTAGCATTTTAACAAAGTAAACCTTAATAGAGTTTTTAAACAAACTATTATTTTGAATACAATTCGACAATCATGTATTCTGCGATTTGTGAATCGATATCCTCTCTCTTTGGAAGAGCAATAACTTTACCCTCAAGTTTTTCAGCATCGAATTCTAACCATTTTGGAACGTTGTTTGTCTTTTCAGTTTGTTTGAAAAGTTCAAAGTATTTGCTGTTTCTTTTTGTTTCTTTAACAGCGATAACGTCACCAAGACTGATTTGGTAAGATGCGATATCTACGTTTTTACCGTTAACAGTAAAGTGTGCGTGAGTTACAAGTTGACGAGCAGTTGTTCTTGATGGAGCGAAACCTAATCTATAAACAACGTTATCAAGTCTTCTTTCTAAAAGAGAAAGCATGTTTTCACCTGTAATACCTTTCATTCTATCAGCAGCTTCGAAGTATGCTCTGAATTGATTTTCAAGTACACCGTAAATTCTCTTTGTTTTTTGTTTTTCACGAAGTTGTTGTCCGTATTCTGAAACTTTATGTCTTCCTGCACCGTGTTGACCTGGTGCAACAGGTCTTTTTTCAAATGGGCAAGAAGTTTTATAACATTTGTCACCTTTTAAGAAAAGTTTGCAACCTTCTCTTCTACATAAACGACATTTAGCGCCTGTATATTTAGCCATTTTCTATAATACCTCCTATTAAACTCTACGACGTTTAGGTGGACGGCAACCGTTGTGAGGGATTGGAGATACGTCTTGAATAAGCGTAACTTCAACACCGCATACACCTAAAGCTCTGATAGCTGATTCTCTACCTTGACCTGGGCCTTTTACGTACACTTCTGCACTTCTTAAGCCGTGTTCCATAGCTGCTTTAACTGCAACTTCTGCTGCTTGTTGAGCAGCAAATGGAGTGCTCTTTCTTGAACCTCTGTAACCAAGGCTACCAGCACTTGAATGAGCTATCGCGTTTCCGTTTAAGTCGGTAACGGTAACGAGTGTGTTGTTGAAAGAAGAATGAATGTGCACTTGACCTTTATCAACTTTCTTAAGTTCTCTACGTTTTTTAGTTCCTGTAGTTTTAGCCATGTTTAATTAATCCTCCTTCAATTATTTACCTGCAGTCTTCTTTTTAGCGACTGTACGACGAGGACCTTTACGAGTTCTCGCATTTCTTTTTGAACTTTGACCACGAACTGGAAGGCCTTTTCTGTGTCTTACGCCACGGAAACAACCGATTTCCATAAGTCTTTTAATGTTAAGGTTAACTTCTGAACGGAGTTCACCTTCTACTTTTAAGTTATGTTCGATGTACGCTCTTAATTTTGATACGTCATCTTCTGTTAAATCCTTAACTCTAATGTCAGGATTAATGCCTGTTTCTTTTAAAATTTTTGTTGCTGTTGGTCTACCGATACCGTAAATATAAGTGATACCGATTTCAACACGCTTTTCTCTTGGTAAATCTACACCGGCAATACGAGCCATTTTGTTAAACCTCCGAATTATTTTCTAAATAATTTTTTATTTTTTTATTTTGTTAGTTTTGGTTTTGTAAGAAGTAATTAACCTTGTTTTTGCTTATGGTTTTTGTTTTTAGAACAAATAACCATAACTTTGCCTTCTCTTCTAATGACTCTGCATTTGTCGCACATAGGTTTTACTGATGGTCTTACTTTCATTTTAATATCCTCCGATTAATTTTGTAATTATAAAAAATCAGTTTTTACTACGCCATACGATTCTTCCTTTGGTTAAGTCGTAAGGGCTCATTTCAATTTTAACGCTATCACCTGGAATAATTTTAATGTAATTCATTCTTAATTTTCCCGAAATGTAAGCAGTGATGATAAAGCCGTTAGATAATTTAACCTTGAACGTTGCGTTTGGTAATGCCTCGACAATCACGCCTTCGGCTTCAATAACGTCGTTTTTCGACACCGTAATACCTCCATTTTTTATAATCTAGCGATATTTTCGCTTATCGTCTTACGCGCATTGCTTCATCCTTAAGGCTCAAGTTTACGCCGTACCATCAGCGTTTAGCGCGTAATATGTTGCATTATAACGTCAATATTTCTACACCGTTGTCTGTTATTACCACGGTGTTTTCGTAGTGGGCTGACGGTTTGCCGTCAATGGTTACACATTTCCAGCCGTCAATTTCTACTTCGTACCTACCCATGTTAATCATAGGTTCTATGGCAAGCGTCGTATTCTTTTTAAGGCGTACACCCGTTCCTCTACGTCCGTAATTTGGAACTTGCGGGTCTTCGTGAACCTTTCTTCCGATACCGTGCCCTACCATATCGCGTACTACGAAAAATCCGTTTGATTCGGCGTGCTGTTGTATTTGCGCGCCTATATCGCCAAGCGAACTTCCTATGCAAATGCCTTCAATACCCTTAAAAAAGCACTCTTTAGTTACGTCTATGAGTTTCTTTTTCATCGGGTCAATTTCACCAACGTATATACTTCTTGCTGCGTCGCCGTGGAATCCGTTTTTGAAAACGCCTACGTCGATTGAAACTATTTGTCCTTCTTTTATAACTCTATCACCAGGAATTCCGTGCACAACTTCCTCATCAATTGAGATACAAGTTGCTTTAGGAAAACCATACAAGCCGTAAAATGATGGTTTAGCTTTATAAGTTAGTATATAGTCGTGAATTATCTTATCAAGTTCCCCCGTAGTCATCCCCGCTTGCATTTTATCTTCAGCATGAAGTAATGCGTCGCGAAGGATTTTACAAGGTTCTTTCATAAGTTCGATTTCGTTAGTTGATTTTACTATAATCATATCAACCTAAAATCTCTACTATCGAACTGAATACTTCGTCGATAGATTTGTCACCGTCAACAGTAACGAGTTTACCAGCCTTTTTGTAATAATCAATTAAAGGAGCAGTTTGTTCTTTATAAACGGTAAGTCTTTTTTCAACGGTTGCTTCGTTGTCGTCAGCCCTTTGAATAAGGTCAGCACCACAACGCGAGCAAGTAGTTACGCCGTTAAGCGTATCAACGTGATAAGATTCACCGCATTTAGAACATACGCGTCTACCGGTAATTCTTTTTAAAAGTTTATCGAGATTAACGCTAATGTCGATTACTTTATCGATTGTCGCAAATTTATCAAGTTCTTCCGCTTGGAAGATGTTTCTTGGGAAACCGTCAAGTAAGCAACCTACTTTAACGTCTTCTTGCGAAAGTCTTTGTTTTACGATTTCAACGGTAACTTCATCGGGAACGAGTTGTCCTTTATCAATATAAGATTTAGCAACTACCCCGATTGGAGTTTGATTTTTAATATTGTATCTGAATATGTCGCCCGTCGAGATGTGTGGGATTTGGTATTTGTCAACTAATTTAGTTGCTTGCGTACCTTTACCCGCGCCAGGCGCTCCGAGTAATATGATGTTCATTATTTCAAAAATCCTTTATAATTCTTCATCATGATTTGAGATTCAAGTGCGGTGTTGAATTCAAGCGCAACTGATACTACGATAAGCATACCCGTTGCAGTAAACGCACCCGAAGTAGTTGGGTCAATCGCTTGGAAAAGGATTGGTGGAACAAGTGCTAAAAATGCAAGGAATATTGCACCGAAAAGCGTAATTCTTCCACTAATCTTTTTAAGATATTCAGCAGTTGGTTTACCAGGTCTTATACCCATAATGAAACCACCGTTTTGTTGAATACTTTTTGAAATGTCGTCAGGGTTAAATTGAATTGACGTATAGAAGTATGCAAAGAAAATGATGAATAATGCAAGTACTACCATGTAAACCCACGAGCTAGCGCCCATGTATTTAGCCCAAAAGATACCAAATTTTGTGTCCATCCAACCAAACAACGTCATAATAAGTTCTGGGAAACTTAAGATAGAGAACGCAAAGATAAGTGGAAGTACGCCGTTACTGTTAACCTTGATAGGAATAACGGTTGATTGACCACCGTACATTTTTTGACCTCTAACTTGTTTAGCGTATTGAACGGGGATTTTTCTTTCAGCAAGGTCTACCGTAACGATACAAACGAACACGATAATAAGTGCAACTAACATAATAACGAATTTCCAGAAACTTGTAAGTTCGCCATAAGTTGTGTTAGAATTACCGATTGTTTGGAACATTTGAACGAGCGCTTGACCTGCTGTTGAAATGATACCAGCGAAGATAAGAAGTGAAATACCGTTAGATACACCGTAGTCGGTAATTCTTTCGCCAATCCACATTGTAATTACAGTACCTGTCGTATAGAAAAGTACTAATACAACGTATGCAAGCCAAGGTTGATTCCAAAGTAATTGTGCTAACGACGATGCGCCGTCAGTAGTACCTTCTACGATAATTGAACCGTAGTTTACTAAAATACCGATAGCTTGAATGATTGAAAGAAGAATTGTAAGATATCTAGTGTATTGGGCAATTTTCTTCCTGCCTTCTTCGCCTTGTTTTGAAAGTCTTTCGAGCGACGGAATAGCTACTGCTAAAAGTTGAATTATAATTGATGAGTTGATGTACGGACCAATACCCATAGCGAATAAAGTACCGTTCATAAGTGAACCACCCGTCATCATATTCATAATGTTAAGGTAAGTGAGATTTTCAAGACTAGCAGTGTCGATAAGTCCAGTACCGATACCAGGTACAGGAATATAACAACCTAATCTATAAATAAGTAAAAAGAGTAACGTATACCAAATTTTTACGCGAATCTCTTTTACCTTAAATGCGTTTTTTAACGTTTCAAACATTTTACACCTCCGTCGTCTTAAATGAATTAGATAACTTCTACAGTACCGCCGGCTTTTTCAATAGCTTCTTTTGCTGCTTTTGAAAATTTGTTAGCCTTTACGGTTAAAGCGACAGTAAGTTCTCCATCACCTAAAACTTTAAGTCCTACTGGATTTTTAACTTCTTTAATTTGACCATCAAAGTAAAGAGTTTCAAAATCTACAACAGAACCAGCTTCATAACCATTGAGTTGTGAAAGGTTAACGATAGCGTATACCTTTTTGAAATGGTTATTAAATCCTCTTTTCGGAACTCTACGGGTAAGAGGCATTTGACCGCCTTCAAAGCCTGGTCTTACGCCACCGCCACTTCTAGCCCATTGACCTTTGTGACCTTTACCACTAGTTTTGCCAAGTCCCGAACCGATACCACGACCGAGTCTTTTTGCCGATGTTTTGCTGCCTTCGGCTGGCTGAATAGTATTAATTCTCATATTTGCACCTCTTAAGCGTTTTCAACCTTTACTAAATGTGCAACTACTTTGAGTTGACCTTGTAAGGTTGCCGAATCAGCAAACACTTTGCTTTGACCTACTTTTTTAAGTCCAAGAGCTGCTACAGTTCCCTTTTGAGTTTCAGAACAAGATATAGTGCTTTTTACAAGTGTAACTTTAACGTTCATTATACCTTCCTCCTTAACCTTGAATTTCTTCAACGGATTTACCGCGAAGGGCTGCAACTTGTTCTACAGACTTAAGTCCGTAAAGACCAGCGAGCGCTGCTTTAACCATATTGATAGGGTTTGAAGAACCGTGTGATTTAGTTCTAATGTTCTTAATACCTGCTGCTTCCATTACGGCACGAACAGGACCACCAGCGATAAC
>JAZURK010000231.1:0-7132 GCA_045606165.1 Christensenellaceae bacterium | reverse complement strand
TTTACTTTCCTAAAAACGGTTGGAGCGAACAATCGCCTACAGACTGGGAAAAAGCATTGTTTAGCGGAATACTCGTACTTTTAAAAGGTTACGACCCGTCGCAAGTCGTTGGTATAGGTTGTGGCGGTCAAATGCACGGTTTAGTTATTTTAGATAAAAACGATAACGTTATTCGCCCCGCTATACTTTGGAACGACGGTAGAACGGAAAAAGAAGTTTTATATCTTAACAATGAAATAGGTAAAGATAAAATTTCTAGTTTAACGGCTAACGTGGCGTTTGCGGGATTTACCGCGCCTAAAATTCTTTGGCTTAAGGAAAACGAGCGGGATAACTTTGATAAAATCGCTAAAATAATGCTACCTAAAGATTACGTTAACTATGTTTTAACGGGTGTGCATTGTTGCGATTATTCCGATGCTTCGGGCACTTTACTTTTAGACGTTAAAAACAAGCGTTGGAGTAAAGAAATGCTCAATCTTGTCGGTATAAAAGAAGATAAAATGCCTAAACTTTTTGAAAGTTTTGCGCCTATCGGCAACGTCTTACCAAAAGTAGCAAAAGCGCTAGGGCTTTCAACTTCCGTTACCGTTTGCGCTGGCGCTGGCGACAATGCAGCAGCCGCCGTTGGAACGGGAATTGTTGGCGAAAGCGGATGCAATATTAGTCTTGGCACGTCTGGAACGGTTTTTATTTCTTCTAACGAATTTAGCGTTGATAAAAATAACGCACTTCACTCTTTTGCTCACGCTGACGGTGGCTATCATTTACTAGGCTGTATTTTATCGGCGGCTTCGTGCAATAAATGGCTAATGGATAAGGTGTATAAATCAACCGATTATACCGCCGAACAAGAAGAAATTTGCCGTGATAATTTAGGCGTAAACAAAGTCTTTTTTCTTCCTTACCTAATGGGTGAACGCAGTCCTATAAACGACACCAACGCGCGCGGAACTTTTATAGGAATTACTATGGATACAAACCGCGCAGATATTACGCAAGCCGTTTTAGAAGGCGTTGCTTTTGCAATTCGTGACGTTTTAGATATTGCGCGCAGTTTAGGGATTAATATTACGTCTTCTAAAGTTTGCGGGGGCGGTGCTAAATCTAAACTTTGGCTAGAAATTTTATCAAGCGTACTAAACGTTAAACTAGAACTGCCGTTAATGGAAGAAGGCCCTGCTATGGGTGGCGCTATTCTTTCTATGGTGGCGCGCGGTGAATATCAAAACGTAAAAACTGCGTGCGATAAACTTACTTCCGTTAAATCGGTGGTTTTACCTGATAAAAAACTCGTAGAAAAATACGAGAAAAAATATCAACAATTTAAACTGATATATCCTGCGTTAAAGGATATATTCCCTAAAATTTTATAAGGAGAAATTTAATATGTACTTTCCAAACGTAAACAAAATTAAATATGAAGGACCTAACTCTAAAAACCCTTTGGCGTTTAAGTTTTACGACGCCGAAAAAATCATTGCGGGCAAACCTATGAAAGAGCATTTGCCTTTTGCTATGGCTTGGTGGCATAATCTTTGCGCGTGCGGTACGGATATGTTCGGTAGAGATACTGCAGATAAATCTTTCGGCGCGGAAAAAGGCACGATGGCACACGCTAAAGCAAAGGTAGACGCCGGCTTTGAATTTATGCAAAAATTAGGTATTGAATACTTTTGTTTTCACGACGTTGATATAATACCCGAAGCCGACGACATTAAAGAAACAAACCGCCGTTTATACGAAATTACCGATTATATGCTTGAAAAAATGAAACAAACGGGAATAAAATGTCTTTGGGGCACAGCCAATATGTTTAGTAATCCAAGGTTTGTAAACGGCGCTGGGTCAACGAATTCAGCCGACGTTTTTTGCTTTGCCGCAGCGCAAGTAAAAAAGGCTTTAGATATTACAGTTAAACTCGGTGGTAGGGCTTACGTTTTTTGGGGTGGTCGTGAAGGGTATGAAACACTTCTTAACACCGATATGAAGTTTGAACAAGAAAATATAGCAAGACTTATGAAAATGGCGGTTAAGTACGGTAGAAGTATCGGTTTTAAAGGGGATTTTTATATCGAACCTAAACCAAAAGAACCAATGAAACATCAATACGACTTCGACGCGGCAACCGCTATCGGTTTTTTACGTCAATACGGACTTGATAAAGATTTTAAAATGAATATTGAGGCAAACCACGCAACTTTAGCGGGACACACTTTCCAACACGAATTAAGGGTTTCGGCTATCAACGGTATGCTTGGCTCTATCGACGCTAACCAAGGCGATTACCTTTTGGGTTGGGATACGGACGAGTTTCCTTTCAACGTTTACGAAACGACGCTATGTATGTACGAAGTTTTAAAAGCGGGCGGACTTACGGGCGGATTTAATTTTGATGCTAAAAATCGCCGTCCATCATACACTTACGAAGATATGTTCCACGCGTTTATTTTAGGTATGGACGCTTTTGCGCTTGGGCTTATTAAAGCGTCGAAAATTATAGAAGACGGCACTATCGATAAATTTATCGCCGAGCGTTACAGTTCTTTTAATAGCGAAATAGGTCAAAAAATTATATCGGGTAACGCTACGCTTGAAGAACTTTCCGCTTACGCGGAAAATTTAGGCAAGCCTGAACTTCCTGGCTCTGGCAAGCAAGAATATCTTGAAAGCATTGTAAACAATATTCTTTTTTATTAAAGGGGGTTTTTATGATTTATTACGTTTCTACTAACGGTAATGATTTAAACAACGGAAGTATTACTTCCCCTTTTAAAACGATAAACCGCGCCGCAAGTATAGCGGTAGCAGGCGACACGGTTAAAGTGTTTGGCGGAACTTATAGAGAGTGGGTTGACCCTAAAAACGGAGGCACTAGCGACGTTAATCGTATTATTTACGAAGCCGTTGACGGCGAGCACCCTATCATTAAGGGTTCGGAAGTCGTAACGGACTGGGAAAAGGTAAAAGGCACTGTTTGGAAAAAAACTTTACCTAACGATACGTTTGGGGATTGGAATCCTTTTGAACTTAAAGTTGAAGGAGACTGGCTTGTAGACCCTATGCAAGAATACCGCGTTCACCTTGGCGACGTGTATATAAACGGCGTTTCTACGTTTGAAGCCAAGTCTTTAAGCGACCTTTACGACCTGGCGCCACGAACTATTGGCTTTCAAAACAATAGGCGTGTTGAAGAAGAACTTATTTTACACCCCGAACTTACGATTTATAAATGGTTTGCCGAAGTAAGTGATAAAACTACTACTATTTACTGTAACTTCCAAGAATATAACCCAAACGAAGAACTTATAGAAATCAACGTTAGACCTTGTTGTTTTTATCCTAAAGCAACGGGAATAAACTATATAACTTTACGCGGTTTTGAAATCGCGCAAGCAGGCTGTCCGTGGACTCCGCCAACAGCAGACCAAATAGGTATGGTTGGCCCGCATTGGAGCAAAGGTTGGATAATAGAAAACAACGATATTCACGACGCTAAATGTAGCGCGATTAGCCTTGGCAAGGAAGAAAGCACAGGTCATAACCTTTCTTCAAGATTTCATAGAAAAACGGGACACCGTTATCAACTTGAGGCGGTATTTTCCGCTTTGAGAATAGGCTGGAATAAGCAAACGATAGGTTCTCATATCGTTCGCAATAACGTAATTCACGATTGCGGACAAAACGGTATAGTTGGACACCTTGGTTGCATTTTTTCAACGATAGAACACAACCACGTTTACAATATCGGCATAAAACACGAGTTTTGGGGACACGAAATAGCGGGAATTAAATTCCACAGCGCTATTGATTCTCAAATTATAAACAATAATATCCACAACTGCACGCTTGGTATGTGGCTTGACTGGGAAGCGCAAGGTATACGCGTAACCCAAAACGTTTTTTATAATAACAACCGCGATTTTATGGTAGAAGTTAGCCACGGCCCTATACTTATCGACCACAACGTATTTTTATCGCAATACTCTATAGATAACTGGTCGCAAGGTAGCGCTTTCGTTCACAACCTCGTATCAGGGAAAATTTTTAACAGAATTATTTTAGAAAGGACTACCCCTTATCACTTACCACACTCAACCGAAGTTGTCGGTTATAGCGAAATTTACGGTGGCGACGATAGGTATTTTAACAATATCTTTGTAGGCAAGTGGCAAGATACTATAGATTATTTAGAACAATTAACAAAAAACTGCGATAGGTTTTCTTCGCCTGAAGAATACCAAGAAAAAGTTAGCGAAATTTATAAAAGGCAAGGTCATATAGGTTATCAACTTCCCGCACCGCAACCCGTTTATATTAAAGACAACGCTTATTCGGGCTATTCAGTTCCGTCTAAACACGAGAAAAATCCGTTTATCATAAAGGGTTTATCGGCGGAAGTTCAAGAAAACGACGGCGACGTTTTACTTTTAATTGATGCGCCTTGCGAAATTACTAACTCTAACTGCGAAAAAGTTTCGTCAAATAGACTTAAAGAAACTATAATTTCAGCAATGCCGTTTAAAGACCCTAATGATAACGATTACGATTTTTCTTTCGACCTTGTAGGCGATACTTACGGTGAAGTTACAAAACCCGGACCTATTGCTAACTTAAAAGAAGGCAAACAAACAATAGTGATTTGGAAAAAATAAAATTAGAAACAATAAACTTTAACGATAGATTAAACAAAAAAAGTTGGTATTTTGTTGACTTTTTATAATATTAGTAGTATTATTATATCAACAGTTATTAACGGAGGTTAGTCGAAATGAAACACATTAAGACATTAAAAACAAGAAATCTTTGCGAAAGCGCTAAAAACGGTGGCTGTGGCGAGTGTCAAACTTCTTGCCAATCTGCTTGCAAAACAAGCTGTGGTATAGCAAACCAAAAGTGTGAAAACGCAGAAAAAAAGGAAAGCAAGTAATTGCAATGAGGTTGTTTTAATTTACAACCTCTTTTTTTCACTTAATTATTTTTTGTTTATTTCACGTAAAGGAAAAAGAAATGATACATCAATATAAATTATTTGACTTTAATATCGTGTTAGACGTAGCGTCTGGCTCTATACATTTAGTTGACGACGTTGCCTACGATATTATCGCTTTATTTGAAAACAACGATAAAGAAAAGGTTGTTTTAGACGTTTATAATAAGTATAGTGACAAAGTTTCGCTTGAAGAAGTTAACGATTGCTATAATCAAGTTGTAGAACTTATTGGTAATGGCACTCTTTTTTCTAAAGATAATTTCGAGGCGGTTGCTGGCAATTTAAAAGCAAAAAGCAACGGCATTGTGAAGGCGTTATGTTTACACGTTGCGCACACTTGTAACCTTAACTGCTCGTACTGTTTTGCATCTCAAGGCAAGTACCACGGCGAAAGGGCTATTATGAGTTTAGACGTTGCTAAACGTGCTTTAGACTTTTTAGTTGAAAACTCGGGCACAAGGCACAATTTAGAAGTTGACTTTTTCGGTGGCGAACCGCTTATGAACTTTAAAATGTTAAAGGATTTAGTTGCTTACGCGCGTTCGATTGAAAAGAAACACAACAAAAACTTTAGGTTTACTTTAACTACTAACGGCGTGCTTATCGACGATGAAGTTATAGAGTTTGCCAATAAAGAAATGAGCAACGTCGTATTAAGTTTAGACGGAAGAAAAGAAGTTCACGACCGTTTTAGGGTTTTTTATAACGGCAAAGGCAGTTACGACGACATAGTTCCTAAATTCCAAAAACTCGTTAAAGCAAGGGGCGGAAAAGATTACTATATGCGCGGAACTTTCACACACCACAACCCCGACTTTTTAGAAGATATTAAAACTATGCTTGACCTTGGTTTTACCGAATTAAGTATGGAGCCCGTTGTTTGCGCTAGTACGGACGAATCTTGTTTAACGGATAGCGACCTTGAAATCGTTAAAGGCGAGTATGAAAAACTTGCTAAACTTATGATTGAGCGAAATAGTCAAGGCAAACCGTTTACTTTCTATCATTACATGATAGATTTAAACGACGGACCTTGCATTTATAAAAGAATTTCCGGTTGCGGTTCGGGTACGGAATATATGGCGGTTACGCCTTGGGGTGATTTATACCCTTGCCACCAATTCGTTGGCGAAGAAAAGTTTAAACTTGGCGATATATATAACGGCGTAACAAATAAAGATTTAACTAAAGATTTCCAATCGTGCAACGTATATTCACACGCCGAGTGTAAAGATTGCTGGGCAAGATTATACTGCTCGGGCGGATGCGCTGCTAACGCTTACCACGCTACGGGTAGCATAAGGGGCGTTTATAAAAACGGTTGCGAATTATTTAAAAAGCGTATGGAATGTGCCATTGCCGTTCAAATAGCAAAAATGCAAAGCGAGGACTAATGAATAAACCTATTTGCGAATTTATAGAAAAATATAATAGTAAAAACCCTATACGACTTCACGTTCCCGGTCATAAAGGCAAAAGTTTTTTAGGTTACGAAAAATACGACCTTACCGAAATTGACGGGGCTGATGAACTTTATCTTCCTACGGGGATTATTAAAGAAAGCCAAGAAAACGCTAGTGAAATTTTTGGCTTTCCTACTTATTACACCGTAGAAGGTTCTTCTCACGCCATAAGGGCTATACTTTATTTAACTAAAATTTACGCAAAAAAACACGCTAAAAACTATAAAATTTTATCGGCAAGAAACGTTCATAAGTCATTTTTATCCGCTTGCGCTTTACTTAATGCTGAAGTTGAGTGGATTTACAACGAAAACCAATCAAATTATTATTCTAACTATTTAACGGCAGAGAATTTAGATAACTATTTAAAATCTTTAAAAGACCTACCTTGCGCGTTATACGTAACGTCACCCGATTATTTAGGTAATATTTTAGATATAGAAAGTTTAGTAAACGTCTTAAAAAAATACGAAGTTCTTTTATTAGTTGACAACGCGCACGGCGCATACTTAAAATTTTTAGATAAACACCCAATTTCACTTGGCGCTAGTATGTGCGCGGATTCTGCGCATAAAACACTTCCCGCGCTAACGGGTGGCGCGTATTTACACTTATCTAACGAAATTTATGAAGATTTAAACGGTTACGTAGAAACTTCACTTAACTTGTTTGGAAC
>JAZURK010000230.1:0-2573 GCA_045606165.1 Christensenellaceae bacterium | reverse complement strand
TAGCGAGTTCGCTTACAAAAGACCTTTTAAAAACTAAAGCCCCGCTTGATATCGTTAATGAAGAAATTATCCCCGCGCTTAATATCGTAGGGGTGGGCTTTGAAAATAAAACGGTGTATTTGCCCGAACTTCTTATGAGTGCGGAATCGGCAAAATCGGCATTTACCGAAATTAAAACGGTAGCGCAAAAAACGGGTACGGACAAAGGCTCCGTCGTTATTGCAACGGTAAAAGGCGATATTCACGACATCGGCAAAAATATAGTTAAACTTTTGCTTGAAAACTACGGCTTTAAAGTGGTAGATTTAGGTAAAGACGTAGAGCCTAACGCTATCGTTGACACGGCAATAAAATTAGACGCTAAAATAGTTGGCTTGTCCGCGCTTATGACGACTACCGTTCCCGCAATGGAAGATACTATCAAACGTCTTAAAGAAAAAGCACCAAATATTAAAGTAATGGTAGGCGGTGCGGTTTTAACTAAAGCCTACGCCGACAAAATCGGTGCGGATAGTTATTGTAAAGACGGTATGGAAGCCGTAAGATACGCAGAAAGTATTTTATCGGCGATGTCATAATACCTAACTGATTTTTGGACGGCAAAACACTTCAAAATACTTTGCGTTTTGTTCAGTTTCGTACCTTACAGGTACGCGCCTTCACAATAACGTTCGTTTTTATTTGTGTTTTATCTGCCAAATCGCTACGCTAATAAGTTATTTATTAGTTCCATCGCCTAATTTACAACTAAAAAAACGGCTCGGTTGAGCCGTTTTTTATTTTATTAATTTATACGCAAAATCAAATAGTTTTGATAAATTTTTTGTAGAGTATTCTACTTCTGCGGAAAATTCCCTTACTATATCAAATAGCAGGGCAATATCGTTTGACTCCGCTTGGTAAAGGTTTTGAATTATAAACCAACAGTATATAAAAACTATCGTTGTTGCGTGGGCAACAAGCGTGTCTTCCGCCGTACTTACGTGCCTATAAATGCTATTTACTAAAAACTGTTCAATATAAAGCGAAAGATTATCGTTAGCCGTTAAACTAATCGGCTTATTTTTTATACTTTTTAAGCGTTTAGCCCAACTTTTGTTTAGTTTTTCTAAAGATAATAGCCTTTTTAAAACTTTTTTATAGTCCTTTTTATCTAACCCCGTATTGCAAAGATTTAGTAGTTTTTTAAGCCTTTCGTTTATAGTGATACTTCTATCTTGCAAGATATTTAAAGCGGATACTCTAAATTCCATAACGAATTTTTCGTAAAAATCAAGGTCTTCCGCGTTGTTGTTGTCATTTACTAAAATAGGTTGTATTTTATCTTTAAACGAAAGGATAATTTTTGTTGATTCTTCGCAAGAAAAACCAAGCCCCGTTATCGTTTCGCCTGTAAAACCGCTTTTAAACCTTGGGTGGTCACGGCAAATTTGGCATAACCTTTCTTCGCCAAGATTACAAATAATTTCGCAAAGTCCGTTATCCATTAAAAAAGCGCAACGCCTATTTTTATCGATTTTAAAGGTGGATTTTTTAAAGTTAATTCCATTTTTAAGTGTGTTAGCAAACGCGGAATTTTCAGTTTTATAGCCTTCAAGCGTAGTTTTATCAATATCCGCTTCCCAACCTGCGCAACAAGTGTGTTTACACTTATCCGCAATGCACTTAAAATTTGGGTAATAGTTTAAAATATATTCTTTCATAGTGTTATTTCGTTAAGTTTTTAAGGCTTTCGCCAGAAAAACGGTAAACCGTCCAATCACTCATTTGTTTAGCGCCAAGCGAAAGGTAAAAATCTATACTTGGCTTATTCCAATCAAGGCAAGAAAGTTCAAGCCTACCACAACCGCGCTTTGTCGCAATGCGCGCAAGTTCTTTAATAAGCCCTTTACCGTGTCCGCGCTTTCTATATTCGGGCAAAACGAAAAGGTCTTCAAGGTAAATGCCCGCCCTACCTAAAAAAGTAGAGAAGTTATGAAAAAACAATGCAAAACCTACTTCTTTACCGCTATCAAGCGCAAAGATAACTTCGGCTTTTTGCTTATCAAAAATCCACTCGGTAAGCGTTTTTTCATCGGCAATTACTTCGCTTGATAAGTTTTCATACTTTGCAAGCTCGTTTATAAAGTTTAAAATTAATTTTGCGTCCTTTTTCGTTGCAAACCTAAATTGAGTGTTCATAAAACTTAATTCTCTCTTTTATTAAAGTATCTATTGTAAAAGCGGTTGCCTTTTTTATAGGCAAACAATTCGCAAACGGCAAACACGATAAAGTAAAGGGGAATAGCCGTTAACGCTATTACTGGGTAGGTTAAAAAACTAATTCCGTCAAACGGCGAGTGTATTAAAAACATAGAGTTTACGTTATACGCCATTTCATCAGACACAAGCGCCATAAACACTAAATTACAGTACGCGCCGACAATAAACATTTCCACGATGCAAACGATTATATGTAGCATATTAGTTTTTAAATCTATCTTTATTCTGCCGTAGATAGGAAGTAGTAAAACGCTAAAAAGTAACGTAGCGTGCGCGCCTATACTTTTTGTAATATCGTAATCTAAAAGGGT
>JAZURK010000229.1:0-2941 GCA_045606165.1 Christensenellaceae bacterium | reverse complement strand
ACTCGACTTCAAGTTAAGTCGAGTTTTTTAAATTTAGTTATTTTTAGGCTTTACTAATTGCTTGTTATTCATTGAAAACGTTGAAGTCAAGTAGGTGTTAAGCCTAATAAAGATGTTTACAAGTGGGAAGTCAAGTTCTATAATCGCAAGAATAAGTACGATATACGGCCAACTCATTTGTCCTTCAATGTTAAACAAATCGCTTAAGCCAAAGAAGTTAAATCCTAAAATTCTAGTCGAGTCTAAAAGGAAGATAACCCAAAGTACTAATACACTTGAAATTATAGCAACTAAAACGCCACGAAGTACGTTGTACGGTCTACAAATCTTACAAAGATAAACAAGTCCGCCAAAAGTAAACACTACAACTTGAACGGTTATAGCAAACTGTTCGCTAGGGAATATACCAAACGTTGCAAGGAATTTAACGATATAAACGTTTGCTAGAAGGATTAAAGCGCCTGGTATAGCGTTGCTTGTAATAGTCATTAAGAAGTCGCCTTCGACTCGCTTATCGTTAGGTTGAAGTGAAAGTACGAAGGAAGGAACGCCAATAATGAACAATTCAAGCATTGTAAGCATACCTGAACTGAACGGGAAGGATTTTACCGAGATGATTGATATTAAAGCAAGTAGGGTAATAAATATCGTTTTCATTAAGAATAACGAAGACGATTGTTGTATGTTGTTAATAACCCTTCTACCTTCGGAAACAACTTTAGGCATTGAATTAAAGTTATTGTCAACGAGAACTATATGCGCAACGTTTTTAGCCGAGTCAGCGCCTGATGCTACCGTAATAGAGCAATCAGATTCACGCATTGCTAAAATATCGTTAACGCCGTCACCCGTCATAGCAACAGAGTGTCCCGAACGTTTCATTGATTTTACAAGCAAAGCCTTTTGTTCAGGTGTAACTCTGCCGAATACCGTATATCTATCGGCAACGGAGGCTACTTCTTTATCGGATAAACCTTCTAAACTTATCCAGTTTGACGCGTTTTCTATTCCAGCGCGTTTAGCAATTTCCGATACAGTAATAGGGTTGTCGCCGGAAATAACTTTTACGTGTACGTCGTTTTCTTTAAACCACTTAATAGTTTCAATCGCTTCAGGGCGGATATTGTCCGTCAAAACGATTAAAGCAAGCGGTTTCATAGTAAGTGGAAGTTGGTCTTTACTAGAAATGCTGGCGTTAGAGTGCGCGAGCATAAGTACGCGGTTTCCCGTAAAGGTGTGTTGGTCGATTTGCATTTTTATCGATTCAGGAAGGTCTTGAATGATAAATTCAGGCGCACCTAAAGCGTAAGTGCCTGCGCCTACGAAAGTTACCGCGCTATACTTTCTTGCCGATGAAAACGGTAAAATTTTAACGGCTGAAAGTTCGTGTTTAGGTATGTAATGCGCCCTTAACGCAATAGCCGTTTGGTTACTGTCGTCAAGGATTTTTTCCATAGTGCCGATAATATCGCAAAGTTCGTAAGGGTGGCGTTCGGTAAGTGGAATATCTTTAAGAATTTTCATCCTACCGTCGGTAATAGTACCAGTTTTATCAAGACAAAGCACGTCAACCCTTGCAAGCATTTCAAGTGAGTAAAGGTCTTGAACTAAAGTGTTTTGTTTATGTAAACGAACGACGCCAAGTGAAAGCGCCATTGTTGTTAAAAGTATAAGTCCCGCTGGTATCATACCTATAATAACAGAGCCCGTTCTTTCAACAACGAATCGTATCATTTCGACAATTTGACTAGTTGCGCCTTCCGTATGCGTAAAGTTAACTAAACCGATACCAAGCGCGATAGGAATTATAAGTAAACCTACGATTTTAACAATCCAGTTAAGCGTAGTCATAAGTTCGCTGTGTGGTTTTTTAAATCGTTTTGCTTTTGCCGTTAATTTTTGAACGTAACATTCGTCGCCAACCTTGTCGGCTTTACAGTAACACGAACCGCCCGTAACGAAACTACCTGCCATTATGTTTTCGCCAACGTTTTTCTTAACGGGTACTGATTCGCCCGTTAAAAGAGATTCGTTAACCTCAATATAACCATCTAAAACTATACCGTCAACAGGAATTTGGTCGCCCGTTTTGATTTTAAATATATCATCAAGCACGAGTTCAATCGACGGGATAACCTTTTCTTCGCCGTCACGAACGACAAGGGTAGTCGGTGCTTGTAAGATAGAAAGTTTTTCTACTGAAACTTTAGCGCGGATTTCTTGAATAATACCGATTGCAAGGTTAATTGCAAACGGAATGATGAAAGTAAAGTTAGAAAGTTCCGTGCCAACCACCGCATAAGCCGCTATAACTAGCGCGCAAAGTAAGTTGAAGAAAGTAAAAGTATTAGTAAATATTATCGAAAATATTGATTTGCTGTATTTAGTTCGTACAATGTTAGATAAACCGTCAACGTATTGTTTTTCAACAATTTCGGTTGATAAGCCTTGCGAGATTTGAGGGGTGTACCTTTTTGCATCGGATTGAGAAGGCCTATACTTTTTAGGTTTAATTTTAAGTTTTTTCTTTTTATCGTTAACAATAAGTTTAGTTTCGTTAGCAGTGTTTTCGCCAGCATTAACTATACTTTCATTTGTTGACTGTTTTTTAAATTTTTTCATTTTGTCACCTAAAAGATATAATATACTACTATAATTTTAACATATAATATATAATTTTACAATATTTTTTCTTAATTATTCTATAATTTTTTATAAATAATATTGACAAAAAGTTTCGAATATATTAGAATATGAATATATTTTCATATATCAACAAAAAAGGAGTAAATATGAAGGATAAATTACAAACAGAAGAAGAATTGTACGACATATCTTTAGTTTTTAAAGCGTTAGGTGAAGTTAATCGGTTAAAAATTGCCGTTCTTTTACTTAATGGCGAAAGGTGTGTTAGTGAGATTTCTGAAAGCATAGGGTTAAG
>JAZURK010000228.1:0-4657 GCA_045606165.1 Christensenellaceae bacterium | reverse complement strand
ACTATAACGGTAGCGATATTACTTCCGCTTTAAAGGAAAGCGGTGCGGTTGGACTTGCAACCAACCTTGTTAAGTATGACGGTTACTATGAAAACGTAGTTATGCACTTACTTGGCGGGACTTTGGTTTGCGATACTTTAGCATCGGCTAAAAACATCGCAAGGAAATTCCGTTCTGCATTTAAAATCGTTACTTTAGACGGTGATATTATAGCATCAAGCGGTGCTATGACGGGTGGTTCTAGAAGACAAAACGAAACCAATCTTTTATCGGTTGACCGTTCTATCAACGAATTTACCGAGGCCGTTGAAAAGGGCAAAGCGGAAATTGAAAGACTTAACGCGTCAAGGCAAACTTTACTTGACCAAGTTAATATGGAAGTTACCGAACTTGATAACTTAAAATCCGCTTTAACTGACTCAAGACAAAAATTCGTTGCATTAAAGGAAAAAACGGCTTATTTAGAAACTGCGCTTAAGGATATCGAAAGCGAAATTGAAAAGAATAAAGACGAAATTGCCGTAATTAGCACTCGTTTACAACAAATTAAAACGGAATTTAACGATTACGCGCAAAGCGACGAAAATCTCACTAAAGCCAAAGAAGACGCGTCTAAAGAGCAATCAGTTCACCGTGAAAAGTTTACGGAACTTAAAGCAAAGAGAGATGAAATCTTAAAAGAAAACACTGAAGTTCAATCAAGACTTGCTTACTTGCGTTCGGAAATTTCTTCTCAAGACGCTGAAATTACAAGAATTTGCGGTGAGATTGAAGATATCAAGGCTAAAGGCGAAAATAACGCTAAAATAGCCCAAAACAACGAAAAAATCATTGAAGAACTTAAACGTCAAGCGGAAAAAGTTGCCCTTTCTAAAGACGAGCAAGATAAACTTGCCGACTTAAGAAAACAGCTAAACGATTTAGACGGTAAGAAAGAAAAACTTAACGAACTTATTATTCAAGACAACTTAAAACGTGAAGTTTTACAAGCTGACATTACCAAGAGTACGGATAGAAAAAATCTTGAAGAAATCAACTACACTAAAGTTGATACTGAACTTGAATTTATGTCGCAAAATATCTTCAACGAATATCAGCTTACCTACGACACTTGTCAAGCGTTTAGGGATGAAAATTACGATATTTCAATGAGTCACCAAGATATTACTTCAATCAAGCGTAAAATTAGCGCGCTTGGTAATATCAACCCTGGCGCTATTGAAGAGTATAACGAACTTAACGAAGCGTATAAAGAACTTTTAACTCAACGCGACGACCTTTTTAAAGCCCAAGAAGACTTACAAAAGGTTATTGACGACTTGACTAAAGAAATGACGCTTACCTTTAACGAAGGCTTTAAAACTATTAAGTCGAACTTTACTAAAATATTCAAAGAATTATTCGGTGGCGGTACTGCCGACCTTATAGTAGAAGAAAGTTTAACGGGCGACCCACTCGACGCGGGCATAGAAATCGTTGCCGAACCGCCTGGAAAGAAACTTCAAAAAATCTCGCTTTTATCGGGTGGCGAAATGTCGCTTACGGCTATTGCAATCTTGTTTGCAATCTTAAGACTTCGCCCAATGCCTTTCTGCGTACTTGACGAAATTGAAGCGGCGCTTGACGACGCTAACGTAGAAAGATTTGCTAAATACTTAAGAAACTTCTCTAAAGAAACGCAATTCATTTGTATTACCCACAAAAAAGTGACGATGGAAAACGCCGACGGTTTATTCGGTGTAACAATGCCGGAAAAAGGCGTATCAAGTATCGTTTCGGTTAAACTTGCCGACGTAGCGCAAATTGAGGACTTTAAAAACTAATGGGCTTTTTTTCAAAATTAGCGGGTTCGCTTAAAAAGACAAAAGAAAAAATTTCTTCAACTTTTGCAAGAGTTTTTTCAATAGATAGAATTGGTGAAGAGTTTTACGATGAACTACTTGACGCACTTGTTTCTTCGGATATTTCCGTAAGAACGGCTATGGATATCGTTGACGACCTTCGCGACCAAATGATTGAGGGTAGCGTTAAGGATAAAGAGGAAGTTGTTTCTACTTTAAAAGAAATTTTAGTAGATAAACTTTTAAACGGTGGAGAAATCGAGTTTGATTATCCGCTTGTTATTATGGTTGTGGGTGTAAACGGCGTTGGTAAAACTACTTCTATCGGTAAAATGGCTAACTATTTTACTTCCCTTAAAAAAACCGTAACTATTGCTGCGGGCGACACTTTCCGTGCCGCCGCAAGCGACCAATTATCCGTTTGGGCGGATAGGGCGGATGTTAGAATTATCAAACACGCCGAAGGCGCAGACCCGTCTGCCGTAGTGTTTGACGCTATTTCTTCCGCAAAAGCAAAAAATACCGACGTTTTAATTATTGATACGGCGGGTAGACTTCACGTTAAGGCTAACTTAATGGAAGAACTTAAAAAAATGACAAGGGTTGTCGATAGGGAATATCCTGACGCGGAATTTTATAAATTCATCGTGTTAGACGCAACTACCGGTCAAAACGCTATGAGTCAAGTTGATACCTTTGATGAGGCAGTAGGGCTTGACGGCGTTATTTTAACTAAATTGGACGGCACTGCAAAGGGTGGATTCGTTATTTCTCTTTGTGATGAAAAGGAAATTCCCGTTGCCTTCGTTGGCGTTGGCGAAAAGTTGGAAGATTTAGAACAATTCAATCCGGAAGAGTTTGTAGACGCCCTATTTTAATTAACTGTAAAGTTTTTTTACTTTACACCGTTAAAATGCTTGACAATAGTGCGATTGCTCTATATAATTAGTAAGTAATATGGAAAAAGACCTTAATTATTCAGAGTTATTTGAAGAATATAAATCGTTATTAACTGAAAATCAACGTGAAGTTTTTAATCTTTATTATCTTTGTGATTTATCGCTTGGTGAGATTTCCGAAATTAAAGGCATATCCCGCCAAGGCGTAAACGACACTTTGAATAAAACTAGGGATTTACTTTTAAATTACGAAAAGAATTTAAAACTTTTAGAAAATAAACGTAAACTTTCCGTATTCGCAAGCAGTTTGTCAAATGAAAAAGAAAAAGCCGAACTTTTAAAAATTATTGGGGATTTATAATGGCAAACGTATTTAGTGGATTAAGCGATAAATTAAATCATATATTTACAAAACTTACTAAAAGGGGTACGCTTACCGAACTTGAAATTAAACAAGCGATGCGTGAAGTTAGAATTGCCCTTTTAGAGGCGGACGTAAACTTACTTGTTGCTAAAGATTTTGTAAACAAAGTTAGTGAAAAAGCGCTTGGGCAAGAAGTACTTAAAAGTTTAAGTCCAAGTCAACAAGTTATTAAAATCGTTGCCGACGAACTTACCGAACTTATGGGTAGCACTAACCAAAAACTCATTGTTTCGGATAATTTACCTACGGTAATTATGATGTGTGGTTTGCAAGGCGCGGGTAAAACAACGTTGTCTGGTAAACTTGCTCTACATCTTAAAAAATCGGGCAAAAAGCCACTTTTAGTCGCATGTGACGTATACCGTCCTGCAGCGGTTAACCAACTTAAAGTCGTTGGTAAACAAGCCGAAGTAGAAGTGTACGACGAAGGTCAAGGCAATCCCGTAAAAATAGCCGAAAACGCTATTAAACACGCTAAAAAATTCGGTTTTGATACCGTTATTATCGATACGGCTGGTAGACTTCATATTGATGAAGAGTTAATGCAAGAACTTATCGAAATCAATAAAAAAGTTAACGTTGATGAGATTTTACTTACAATCGACTCGATGACTGGTCAAGACGCCGTTAACGTAGCCAAAACCTTTGATGAAAAACTTGCAATCACGGGCGTTGTTTTAACTAAACTTGACGGCGATACTCGTGGCGGTGCGTGTTTATCGGTAAAAGCGGTAACGGGCAAACCTATTAAGTTTTCAAGCGTTGGCGAAAAACTTGGCGACCTTGAACCGTTTTATCCCGACCGTATGGCAAAGCGTATCTTGGGTATGGGCGACGTAATGTCCCTTATCGAAAAGGCGCAAGAAGCGGTTACCGAAGAAGATATGAAAATTCTTGAAAAGCGTATGCGCGAAAATTCCTTTACGCTTGAAGATTACTTATCTCAATTCGATATGATTAAAAAAATGGGTAGTATGTCTGATATTATGAGTATGCTACCTGGTATGAATAAACTTAAAGGTTTTAACCCCCAAGACATCGACGAAAAGCGTATTGAAAGGGTAAAAGCGATTATTCTTTCTATGACTAAAAAGGAAAGGCGCGACCCAAACCTTTTAAACTATTCAAGGAAACAAAGGATTGCAAGCGGAAGTGGTACTTCTATTCAAGAAATTAACCAACTTTTAAAACAATACGAACAAACTAAACTTTTAATGAAACAGTTTAAAAATGGTAAAAAGAGACTTCCTTTTATGTGAGACTCTAAAATATAAAATAATTAATTAATTTAACGGAGGATATAATTATGGCAGTAAAAATGAGATTAACAAGACTTGGCGATAAAGACAACGCTTTATACAGAATAGTTGTTGTAGACGCAAGAGTAGCAAGAGACGGTGCGTACATTGAAAAAATAGGACATTACAATCCTAATACGGACCCAGCAGAAGTTGTAATTGACGTAGAAAAGGCAAAAAAATGGATTGCTAACG
>JAZURK010000227.1:0-5178 GCA_045606165.1 Christensenellaceae bacterium | reverse complement strand
CAAATAACACTCGCAATACTCGTGCCAAAGTAGCATTTCAAGCCAAGTAGCGTTGCTATCCATATGCGATTCGTACTGCGTAACGTGTTCTTCTTCAACTTGCGCTATTTCCATATACACCTTGCGGGCTAAATCGTTGGTTGCAAGGTTAGTAATGTTCATATAATAGTTCATAGTTTGTTGTTCGGCTGCGGTAATTATCATAGTGTTTAAAACCGTTTGTTTATCCGCCGTTTTAGAATTAATGTTTCGTTTAACGTTGTCTTTATTAAAACGGTGGTGGGAAATAGTTGGTCTACCAGGCATAATTTCCGTATACTTGCCAACTAATCTTTCTGCCTCTACACCTTGTTCCATTTCAAGTAAGTTCGCGTACCTATAAAGGTGGTCGAAGTCTTCAAGAAGTGCAAAGTCTAGCGCTTTTTTAACGTAACAATCACTCTCGCGCTTTGCTAGTTCCGCAGTTAAGTCAACGGCTAACTGTTCGTAGCCAATCGTGTGTTCAAGCGGACTTTCGTTACACGGTTTTAATAGAGAAACTTTAATTTGTTGTTGTTTTTCTATCGAGCGAGTAACGGCTAGTTCACGGCGTAAATCGTTGTCGGTTATATGCCTAGCAAAATTATGCGAAAACCAATTCGCCTCAAACTCCGTGCCGTTCATTAAGATAATACGCGTTTTCGTGTATGGGTCTACTTCGCGCTTGTCGTAGGATTTTGGATATAACTGTTTCCAATTTTGAAAAGAGCCAAGTAGGTTTATAGGTTTTTGTTTAAATGGATTCATCTTTTTCCTCCTTAAAATTGTGTTCTATATACAATATGTCCATAATTTTATAAAAGTTAACCGTCCGTTTGATTTTTTTAAGTTTGTATGCTAAAATAATTTCAATGCAACAAGAAATTAGAAGTACAATTAAAAACTTAAGAAAATCTTTAGATAGCGCTACCGCACGTAGTCTTTCAAATATAATAATTGATAAAGTTTTAGGTTTAAACGAGATAAAACTTAACCAAACTTTTATGGTATATAATAGTTTTGGGCGTGAAGTTCAAACGGATAGGCTTATTAGCGCGCTAAAATCCCAAAACAAAACGGTAGCCTGCCCTATAACCGTCGGCAACGATATGGTTGCGGGCGTGCCTACTTCTTGTGAGTATAAAAAAAGTAGTTTAGGCGTTTTAGAACCGCTTGAATATACAATTTTAGAAAACCCAAGCGTAGTTATCGTGCCACTAGTTGCGTGCGATAAAAATTTAAACCGCATAGGTATGGGCAAGGGTTATTACGATAGGTATTTAAGAGATAAAACGGCAATAAAAATAGGTATTTGCTACGATTTTCAAGTGGTAGATAAAATTATTCCTAACAAAACAGACGTTCCACTTGATATAATCGTTACGGAAAATCAAATTTTAGGAGAAACTTTATGAAAGTTTTAGCAATAGGTAATAGTTTTTCGCAAGACGCAACAAGGTATCTTTACCAAATAGCAAAATCTAACGGTGATGATTTTACCGTTGTTAATTTATATATTGGCGGTTGCACCCTTGAAATGCACTATAACAATCTTAAAGAAAATTCAAGCGCGTATCAACTTCAATTAAACGGAGAAGTAACCGATAAATATATAAGTATAAAAGACGCGTTATTAATGGATAATTGGGATATCGTTACTATTCAACAAGGCAGTTACGAATCCTTTTTATACGAAAAGTTCACGCCGTATTTAGCCCCGCTTGTTGACGCAATAAAAACTTACGCTAAAAACGCTAAAATCTTCGTTCACCAAACTTGGGCGTATGAAACGGATAGCGAAAGGATAAAGGCGGTAACTAATTATAATAGTTCTGCCGAAATGTTTAAAGACGTTAAATACTGCTACGATAAAATGAAAGAAGATATAAGCGCCTACGGTCTTATAAATTCTGGCGAACTTATCGAAGTGTTAAAAAATTACAATACCGCAAATTTATATAGAGACGGCTTTCATATGTCTTTAGGTTTAGGCAGATACGCCACCGCGCTATTATGGTATGCAACTTTATCGGGTAAAGGTATAGACGGCGTAGCCTTTAACGCTTTTGACGAGCCCGTTTCTTTAGAAGATATTAAAACCGTAAAAACGGCTATAACAAACCTTTTAAAAGGCTAAAAATCAAACTCTACCGTCGGTAGAATTAGTTAAAATCAACCGTTAGTTCGTGTATTTTTGCTTAAAAACACGATATATTAGTATTGCAAGGAGAAAGCAAAATTGAATCAAATTAAAATAGGCAAGTTTATTGCCGAAGAAAGAAAATCAAATAATTTAACGCAATCGGCGCTTGCCGAAATGCTTGGCGTGACGGATAGGGCAGTTTCTAAATGGGAAAACGGCAAATCGCTTCCTGACGCGTCGATTATGCTTGACCTTTGCAATATTTTAAAAATCACGGTAAACGATTTACTGTGTGGGGAAAGGGTAACTATGGAAAATTACAATAAACAATTAGAAGAAAACCTTATTGAAATTACTAAACAAAAACAAGAAGTAGATAAAAAAATGTTATCGCTTGAAATACTTATAGGCGTGTTTTCTTGCATAATATTATTCGGTTTTGTATTTACCGCCGCTTTCGTTGAAATGAAAGATTGGCTACGCGTAACGCTTATATTACTTGGTTTTATTATAGGGTGCGTAGGTATTTTCTTTGCATTAAGGATAGAACAAGTTGCAGGGTATTACGAGTGCCGTAAATGTAAATATAAATACGTTCCAACGTATAATAGCGTGCTTTGGGCAATGCACTACGGCAGAACTAGGTTTATGAAATGCCCAAACTGTAACAAAAAATCGTGGCAAAAAAAGGTTGTAAATAAGGATTAAAAAAACCCAAAACTCATTGCGAGTTTTGGGTTTTTAAATCTTAAAGGTTTAAAAGTTGTTTCTTTTTTGCTTCAAATTCCTCTTGAGTAATTATGCCGTTATTTACAAGTTCTTTATATTGTTTAAGTTCGGCTATAATTTTGTCGTGGTTATTAGGAATTTCAGGGGTGTAAGTTAAATTTTCATTGTTTACGGTTTGTTCAGACTGTTCTTGAGTATTGTTTGAATTTGGCTCTTCCTTTTTTGTTTCTTCTTCCTTTGTTTCTTCGTTTGATGAATCTTGTAATTTATTGGTTTTGGTAAACACTTCAAAATAATAAGAAGAATGTAAGATTATACTTGAAACTAGTAACGTCAAATTGGATTCAACCAGTTTAAATAATTGTTGTACGTCGTTAATTTGTATACCTTTAAAAATAAATGCTAACGCTAAATCGCAAACGACTATTGCAATAGATATTCCCATAATAATTTTTGATGAGTTTTTGCCTAATTCCGATTTGCGGTAGAATTCAATCCCCCATACTTCCGTTACATAAAGAATCAATTTAAACTGCAAAATAATAAACAATATAGGGAAGGTAAAACTTGATATGACTTGAAATATTACTTCAGCAGTGAGTTTTCCGTAATATCCACCGAATAATGCCGAAAAGGCTTGTAAACCTTGTTCAAAAGTTGCAATTTGCGTTTTAGATATAAGTAAAGCAAAAGACCCAGACATTATTAAAGTTGCCAATACTCTATAAAAAATGCACTCGGCGTGGAAGTTTTTTAAGTATCCTAAAATTATACAAAAGGATAAATAACAAACACAACCCATTATTAAACAAAAAATGCCTAATGAATTAAAAGTAAAGTCTACAGAAACCATAGCGCAAACCATCATAAAAATTAAACAGTTTTGCACCGCATACCCCACAGTGTTTAATAAACTCAAAAGCAAGTCTTCTCTTAATTTGGCGTTTTTAGGTTTTTTGTCAAAGGACACTTTAATAAATACCGATATTGACTGTATAAGATTTTTTATATGGATTACCGTATAAATTATAAACATTATTCCAATCACTAATTTTAATAGGGATTCAAATATGTTTAAAACACTTATGTTAACGATATCAAGTATTAAATTTATCGCACCCATTACGCCTATTGCTTCGCCGTAGTAATCTACTAGTCCTATAAGGAAAAAAGTTGTAAAAACAATTTGAATAACGAATAATACTATCCCACTGATAATAAAAATCGCATTTTTACCTTTAACGTCTGCAAAACGGAGTTTTAATGCTGTCATACAAGTTCCTCCTCGTCGATATAGTCTTTAATATTGTATACCTTATTTGCTTTAAATTGAATAATTGTATTATTTATATTGCTAAATGCAATGTTGTTTTCTGCATATGAGGTTTGCGAATAATTATACGTTTCGTTTGATGAATCGCTAAACGATTGAACTAATTTTATCGTAGGTCTAGTTTTATTAGATAAATTGATTATAAAATCACCACGCATTTTTTCGCCAAACAATTCTTTTTTGAGTTTGTATACGCCGCCAGAGTGGGTAAAATCCTTATTTTTGTTTTCTTCAAAATATTCACCCATTCCCGAAAGGATTTCATAATTGGCTTCGTTGATATTTAAGAAATATTCGCCGAGTTCTTGAGCGTCAAACCATTTGCCTATCATATTAGGCGTTACAAAGTTAGTAGCATCGTCTACATTTTCGCCAGAACCAGTCATATCAAATTTATTAAATTTTATATAAACGAATTCTGTCGTCATATAAAATTCCATATCAAAATCAAAATATACTGAATTTGTTTTAGTTCCGTCAGAAGTGGTTTGAGTTGACTTTGTCATTACCAAGCCGACCGATTTATAATAAGCGGCTGTTTTTGTCAAATAGATAGTGAGTTTACGAGTTATAGAAGAGGTTTGGTTACTAGAGTTTCCTTGATAACTAGACGATGCGGAAGTTTGCGATTTGGATACGTTATAGAATGTTGCGCTAGTGTATTTTTCTTGTTCCTCATTTTCTTCGTTTACTTTTTTAAACGAAAGGTTTTTAGGTGAAATTTCAGGAACGTCGGGTGACTCTAATTGATAATTGTTAAAAAAGTCAAGTACGTCTACGAACTCTTCAGGTGTAGTTACTTCGCTACTTACACCGTTACCTTTACCAAAAATAACGTCTTGTGAACCAGTGTGACCATTGATAAAAGATAGAACTAAAAGCACACTACATATTATAAGAGCTATGTACTTTTTAAAAGATACGTTTTTCATTTTTTTCTCCTTTTGTATTATCT
>JAZURK010000226.1:0-6504 GCA_045606165.1 Christensenellaceae bacterium | reverse complement strand
GTGCCAACTCCTTGGCTCACAGAACGACATGGCTACGATCCGACTTACTAACAACCACTCTAACCCTAACGCTTTAGCATCTACTATGAAAAACGCTATCTTCACAAACGTTGCTCTTAACGAAGAAGATAACACTGTTTGGTGGGAAGGTATGGAAAAAGACGTTCCTGGCAAAGTAAAACCTGCTAAACTTATCGACTGGAAAGGCAATCCTTGGACTCCTGACACTGTAGACGCTGACGGTAAGCCAGTTAAAGCTGCTCACCCTAACAGCAGATTTACAGCTCCTGCAATCAACTGTCCTTGTATTTCTTCTGAATTCGAAGCTCCAGAAGGCGTTCCCCTTACTGCAATCGTATTTGGTGGTCGTCGTGCTAAAACTGCTCCGCTCGTATACGAAGCAAGAGATTGGAACAGTGGTGTATTCGTAGGTTCTATCATGGCATCTGAAACTACTGCTGCTGCAACAGGCGCTGTTGGTGTTGTAAGACGTGACCCTATGGCTATGCGTCCATTCGTTGGCTACAATATGGCTGACTACTTTGCACACTGGATTGAAATGGGCGACAAAATCGCTAACAAACCAAGAATCTTCAACGTTAACTGGTTCAGAACTGATGATGAAGGCAACTTCATTTGGCCAGGTTTCGGTGATAACATCCGTGTTCTTGACTGGATTTTAAAGAGATGTAACGGCGAAGTTGAAGCTAAAGAAGTAGCTATCGGTTACGTTCCTTTCGCTAAAGACATCAATATTGAAGGTCTTGATATCGATGAAAAAGTTGTTGAAGAACTTCTTTCTGTTGATAAAGCTACTTGGCTTGAAGAAGTTAAAGGTATTAAAGAATTCTACGCTCAATTCGGTGATAGACTTCCTAAAGAACTTGAAGTTAAACTTCAAGAACTTGAAGCAAACCTTTCTAAATAAGTTTTAACTTAATTAATTCACAAAAGCGATTTCGGATTTTCGAAATCGCTTTTGAAATTTTTGTGAAAAATCTTGAAATTTTTAAAAATTAGTGGTAAGATAGTTTTAAGGTAATTATTATGGCAAAAAAATTATGTTTAGCATTAGGTTCTGGCGGTTCTCGTGGGATTGCCCACGTTGGATTTTTACAAGCCTTGGACGAAAACGGAATAAAACCCGATGCAATCGTTGGTTGTTCTATGGGCGCAATCGTTGGCGCGTGCTATGCGGCGGGGATTACTCCTAAAGAAATGAAAGAAACGGTAGACACCTTAAAGTTTAAAGACATCGTCGACGTGCATTTTTTTCCTTTTACTAAAAAAGGTCTTTTAAGGTCGGTAAAAATGCGAAATAAAATCACTTCACTTTTAGGCCATACCAGTTTTCAGGACTTAAAAATCCCTTATGCTTGTATAGCCGTTGATTTAGTTAGTGGCGAAGTTGTTACTTTAAAAGAAGGTGATTTATGCGAAGCGGTTAGCGCTAGTTCTTCGATTCCTACCGTGTTTAGACCCGTTGAAATTGGGGATATGGAACTTGTTGACGGCGGTGTGCTTGAAAGGGTGCCTGTGCGCGTTGCAAAAGAATTTAATTGCGACGTAATTGTTGCCGTTGACGTTCTAGGTAAACTGCGCGAATTTAAGCCTATAAAAGGCTTGCTTTCATTGCTTTTAAAGGTTGTTGAAGTTAATGATTGCCATCAAACCAAGCAATATTACAAGAAATACAAGCCTAATTTACTTATCGAGCCGGAACTTGGCGATATGCTTGAATTTAAGGTTGAAAGGCTTGATTTTGCTTACGAGCAAGGTTATAAAGCGGGCTTAAAATACGTTAAAAAGATAAAAAAATTATTACAAGATTAATGATTTTTATTATCTTTATCTATTTGTTTAGATAAAATATCGTGTTTTTTAATAACGTTTAAAATAGCGTCACTTTTATAATAAGGCGGAGGTTCGGTTATCTTGGAATCAACGCCTTTCTTGTTTTTCTCGGCGGGAGGATTGCTACTTTGCTTTGATAAAAAATTAGTAAGCAAATTACTTAAAATATCGCTTTGTTTATTATTAGATTGAAGTTTATTAAGTATGTCGAATAGTCCGAATTTATCCACAATCCACTCCTATTAGGTAAAGACGTTTAAAAATAATAAAATATAGCAAAATCAAAATGTATTTTTTGCTTGAAAATTATTGATTATTACTTAAAATTAGTGTATAATATATGCGTGTATACGTTATTTATAACTATGCGTTAAATTATAATTATATTCCATTACAAAAAGGGAGTTTTTTAATGAAAAAATTATTAGTAATTATTCTTTCGGTAATACTTGCGTTTTCAATGGTTATCGGCTGTGGCGATACTACGAGCGTATTAACTGGTACTGAAGGCGAAGTTAAATCGGCTAACGGCTCTTTCGTAGTAGAAAAGGGCGATTACGTTTACTTTATCAACGGTAAGGGTGAACTTACTGCTGATAACACTTTTGGCAAACCTGAAAAAGGCGCTTTAATGCGTATTAAAACTGCTGACCTTGCTAACGTTCAAAACGCTACTGCTGAAGTAGTTATTCCTAAAATTTTATTATCGGAATCCTATAAAACAGGCGTTTATTTCTACGGTGATTACGTATTCTATGCAACGCCATCTCTTAAAAAAGATAAAAAAGGTAACATCAAAACTGATGAGACTGAATTTTATAAGTTTAACTTAAAAACCGGCAAAAACGACGGTTCTGAAATTGCAGTTAGCGCTGACAATATGACTGAATACAGATTTGTTGAAGTTGACGGTAAAGTTTACCTTTTATTCGTTGAATCTGAAACACACGACGATCATACGCACAACACTTTAAAAGTTTACAACGCTACTGATAAAAAAGAAGTTTACACTTCTCCTGCTTATGCTGAAATGCTTATGCCTGAAGACAACGGCGTTAACGTTTACTTCACAAAATTAAGCGAAGGAATTAAAGATGATAGCGAAGCAGCGTTCCACGATTTATATCGTTACACTGTAGGTAGTAGTGAAGCAACTATCGTTCGTTCTGGTACGGGCACTGTTGATTTAGAATATAACGATAGAAAGAATACCGTTGCTGATAAACGTTTTGAAGAAAGCGGTTTCCAAGGCGTAACTATTAACCTTATTAAAAACACAGGTAAATATTTAATTGCAAAAGTTGCAACATTAGATGCTGCTAACCAATCAACCGTATATTACGGTTTTGACGTTTCTAGTGACGCTACTTTAGCAAAGGGTGTAAGACTTGGTATTTCTGAAACAAATAGTACGGATAAAGCTTTCTCATCAACTTCTTACATTAAATCACTTAACGAAATTTATTACGTTGACTCTAACCAAACAGGTCCTAACGGTTTAATCAAGTTTGATTACACAAAAATCAACGATAATGATAAAACTAAAGGTAGAACGGTTATTAATGCTAATGCAAGCGACCTTGCTATTCAATTTGTTGAAGGCGACTATATGTACCTTGCAAAAACTGCTGAAGGTATTTACTATAGATTAAACCTTGCTGAAGCAAAATCCGAACTTAAACAAATCAACGGCGTTTCAATGGCTACTTCAACAAGCTGGTTTACACCAAAGCTTATTCAAGGTAGATATTTCATCGGCGCTTACACTAAAGATTTCTATAAAAACTACGTTTTCGTTATCGATATGAAAGACATTGACGCTGAACCTGCTGAAGGCGAAGATGATAACGAATTCGCTAAAAAATATATCACACCGTTTGCCGATGCTGAAAATATTGAAAGGGTTTCTATTGAAAATCTTTTAAAAACTCGTGTAGGAAAATTAACCGATGCAGACAAAACTGCTATTGATGAACTTTTAGAAGATACTTATTCTGAAGATTAAAATACATTTCCACCGAATTTCAAGTAGTATCGATTTACTTGGTTTCGGTGGATTTTTATTGTGTAAATATGAAAATTTTAGCGTACGATATTGAAAGTACTACGGGTAGTCATACCGACGGTAGTATGTGTTCTTTTGGTTATTGTTCGATTGATGACGGCTTAAATATCATCCATCAAGAAGACTTGGTAATGCGCCCTAATACTCGTCGATTTGAAACCAAAATAAAACTTCATTATGAAAAAGATTTTATAAAAAAGTGTGAGAAATTTCCACACTTTTATGACCGTATCGTAAATCTTTTTAAAGAACACGACTACGTTATAGGCTTTTCCGTTATGAACGACGTTGAGTTTTTAAACAACGCTTGCTACGTTTATAACCTTCAAGAAATCGAATACGACTTTATAGATATTCAACTTTTATATAAAACCGTATACAATCGCCCGTCGTTAACGGCACTTTCAACGATAGCTGAAGAACTTAAAATTGAATATCTTGCACACCGTTCCGATGAAGACGCAAGAGTTACATTTTTAATACTTAAACACATTTTAACTGATAAGGGGTTAACAATGGAAGAACTCCTTAAAAAGTACCATATAACCCCTGGTCTTAATAGAGTTGGCGACGTTACGCCTTGCTCTAACGGTGTATTCACAAGGCGCGAAATGAACTATTTAATTTTAGATTTCGTGCAAAAACACTATAAACACTCAAGGCGCTACAAAGGCGGATTATCGCAAAAAACCTTCGCATTTACCGATGAATTTAAGTTTGGCGATATTGATAGATTTAGGCGAATTTTAAAAAGAATTTACGAGCTTAACGGTAGGGTAAGTTCTATTGAAACTTCAAACGTTTTAGTAACACACGAAGAAACTTTAGCGCCTAAATACCAAAAAGCAGTCGACGCAAGAAACACGGGAAAAACTCGTATCGAAGTTATAAACGAAGAAAAATTTATGGCAATGCTTGGCAATACTATTCCGTACGTAGATTTTTCTAACGACGTGAGTTTAATTAAAGACCATAGGCACGAACTCAAAAAGCAAAGACTAATTAATAAGAAAAAGAAATTGGCTGAAATAAAAGCGCAGTCAAATGAAAATAAAACCGATAATAAATAAAAGGGGGCTATTTTATGCAATCTAAAATTTATTTATATGAGAAATTCTTTACTGAAAAGGAAACTGAAATTTTTAAGGCAAACGGCTTAAGCGCTAGTATTTTTACTTATTCTACGGGCGTAAAAGCGGTTAAAATTAAAAACGAAAAGGGTAGCGCTACACTTCTTCCTTACATGGGACAAATGATTTGGCGTGCTGACTTTAACGGTTACGGACTCACAATGAAATCTATTCACGACGAGCCTATACCTGCTAAAGAATGTTACGCGGAAACTTACGGTTGTTTCTTAATGCACTGCGGATTAACTGCTATGGGTAACCCAACAAGCGAAGATACGCACACACCGCACGGCGAACTTCCTGTATGTAAATACGAAAGCGTGTATTTAGTTTACGGCAACGATGAAAAGGGTAATTATATAGGCTTATCGGGCGTTTACACTAATAAAGCGGCTTTTGAAAGAAATTACGAATTTATCCCACTCGTTAAGTTATACGAAAACCAAACTTACTTTGATATTGAAGTTAAATTCACTAATAATAAAGACGTTCCACTTGAATATTATTATCTTTGCCATATCAATCACCGCCCTGTTGACGGTGCGAAACTTGAATATACTGCTAATAGAAAAACGATAAAAGTTAACCACGAAGTTCCTGAAGGATACTTTGATGAAGTGGGCGCAAAAGCAACTAACGACTATCTTGATAGACTTGATAAAAACCCTGCGTTAATGGACGATATTGGCGCTGAAGGACAAGCGTACAGACCTGAAATCGTATTCAGTATGAAATACACTGCCGATGAAAAGGGTAACGCGTATACAATGCAAATTAACCCTGATAAAACGGCTACTTACGTTATCCATAACCCAAGCGAATTACCTTACGGCGTAAGATGGATTACTCGTACCGACGACGAAGACGCTATCGGTATGGTTCTTCCTGCAACGGCAGAACACTTTGGTAAACTTTACTGCCAAAGAAACAACCAACAACGCTATCTTAAACGCGGTGAAACGGTAACTTACAAAATGCAAACGGGCTGGCTTGACGAAAAACAAGCCGAGGCTATGCTTCAAAAAATCAAAAGCATTAAATATTAAAACAACAAAAAACAGTTGACTAAAGTCAACTGTTTTTTAATATTTCGTTATATAAATTTTCTACGTAAATGCTAAAGCCAAGGTCATTTGGATGAAGGTATTTATCCGAATAAAATTCTTCTAAATGCGGTGTTAAATTAATGCCGTTTATCACTTTAAAGTTAGGATAGTCCTTACAAAAATCCTTGATTATATCGTGCATTTTGAAAAATGGAATATCAATGATTGGTAGCCTATCGTTATCCCCGCGCCAAATAGGCGAAATAACGTAAACGGGCGTATTTTTAAAGTTTAAATAAACGTTATTTAAAAACTCTTTAGCGTGCTCAATAAACAATTCTTTACAGCAAAGACTCCAGTCGTTAGAGCCGTAAGCAACGGTAACGTAATCGTAGTTTCTACTTGGCTT